>JAAXHX010000563.1 GCA_012270635.1 Dehalococcoidia bacterium
CATCGTCGACAGCGGGCCGTAGATGACCAGTCCTATGTACATCAGAGCACGAGCCGGTAGGAGGCCCAGGCGTCGGCGTCTTCGTACATCTTCACGGTGACCGCAGACAGGCCCGCCGTCTTGATCGCCTCGGCGAGGCTCTGGCAGGCAATACGGGAAAAGTGCTCGATGCTGGGGTTCAGACCCTCGAACTCTTCGAAATGGTTCAGGGTGTGGTCCCGGTAGCGTGCGACCAAGGCGTCCAGCTGGGTCTCGATGTCCACGATGTCGACCAAAAAGCCGTGCTCGTCCAACTCCGACCCTTCAAGCAACACCTCTACCTGGAAATGATGAGAGTTCAACTCATTCTCGGGGCCCCAGTCCCCACCCACCAGGTAGTGTTGGGCTATGAAGTCCCGTTTAACGGATACGGTGTACATGGGCATTCCTCCCACGGGGCGTCAGTTATCGTAGGTGAACAGGACTTGAAGCGCGTTGGCCGGGTCCCGGTCAAGTAGATCGTAGGCCGAAGCGGCTTCCTCGAGCGGGAAGGTGTGGGAGACGAGACGGGAGGGTCGGAGCTTTCTTATCATTGACCAGGTCAGGTTGAAGCGTCTCGCCTTGGACCACCGCCCCGACCACTCGGGCCCAATGGTGCTTACCTGGCTGCTGGTGAGCTTGATCCTGTCCCTGTGAAACCGCCCGCCCAAGTCCAGCCGCGCCCCCTTGGTCCCGTACCAGGACCCGACGACGATCCGGCCACTGTACCCGGCCGCCTTTACGGCCAGGTCCAGGGCGTCGGGATTGCTGGAGAGCTCGAAGGAGAGGTCTGCGCCCCTGTAGTCCCGGCCCCCTTGCAGCGCTTCCATCAGCCCCGGATCGTCGGGAGGTAGGCTGGCCGTCGCTCCCAGGCCCACCGACTCCCGTCTGCGCCGCTCGTGCTGCTCTATCGTCACCAGGCTGGCCAAAGGAATCTCCGAAAGGAGGGCCGTGACCAGGAGCCCCACCACCCCCTGCCCGAACACCGCCACCTGCTCGCCGATGGAAGGTTGGCCGTCCATGACCAGGTTCACCGCGGTCTCCATGGTCGGCAGGAAGGCGGCGTCTTCCGCCGAAATGCCTGCGGGCGCCTTTATCAATTCGGATATCGGGGAAACGAAGCCGCTTTCGTGGGGACGAAAGCAGAAGACCAAGTCGCCC
>JAAXHX010000564.1 GCA_012270635.1 Dehalococcoidia bacterium
CTGCCGACCATGGAGACCGCGGTGAACCTGGTCATGGACGGCCAACCTTCCATCGGCGAGCAGGTGGCGGTGTTCGGGCAGGGGGTGGTGGGGCTCCTGGTCACGGCCCTCCTTTCGGAGATTCCCTTGGCCAGCCTGGTGACGATAGAGCAGCACGAGCGGCGCAGACGGGAGTCGGTGGGCCTGGGAGCGACGGCCAGCCTACCCCCCGACGATCCGGGGCTGATGGAAGCGCTGCAAGGGGGCCGGGACTACAGGGGCGCAGACCTCTCCTTCGAGCTCTCCGGCAACCCCGACGCCCTGGACCTGGCCGTAAAGGCGGCCGGGTACAGTGGCCGGATCGTCGTCGGGTCCTGGTACGGGACCAAGGGGGCGCGGCTGGACCTGGGCGGGCGGTTTCACAGGGACAGGATTAAGCTCACCAGCAGCCAAGTAAGCACCATTGGGCCCGAGTGGTCGGGGCGGTGGTCCAAGGCGAGACGTTTCAACCTGGCCTGGTCAATGATAAGAAAGCTCCGACCCTCCCGTCTCGTCTCCCACACCTTCCCGCTCGAGGAAGCCGCTTCGGCCTACGATCTACTTGACCGGGACCCGGCCAACGCCCTTCAAGTCCTGTTCACCTACGATAACTGACGCCCCGTGGGAGGAATGCCCATGTACACCGTATCCGTCAAGCGGGACTTCATAGCTCAGCACTACCTGGTGGGTGGGGACTGGGGCCCCGAGAACGAGCTGAACTCGCATCATTTCCAGGTGGAGGTGTTGCTGGAAGGGCTGGAGCTGGACGAGCACGGCTTTCTGGTCGACATCGTGGACATCGAGACCCAGCTGGACGCTCTGGTCGCACGCTACCGGGACCACACCCTGAACCATTTCGAAGAGTTCGAGGGTCTGAACCCCAGCATCGAGCACTTTTCCCGTATTGCCTGCCAGAGCCTCGCCGAGGCGATCAAGACGGCGGGCCTGTCTGCGGTCACCGTGAAGATGTACGAAGACGCCGACGCCTGGGCCTCGTACCGGCTCGTGCTCTGATGCGCGTTGGGTTGATCATCTACGGCCCGCTGTCGACGATGTCGGGCGGGTTCCTGTACGACCGGAAGCTGGTGGAGCACTTGAGGGAGTCGGGGGACGAGGTGGAGGTGATATCGCTGCCGTGGCACGGCTACCCGAGATTGCTGGCCCATAACTTCTCCCGAGGGCTGCGCAGGAGGATTGCCGGGCTGGGGCTGGACCTGCTGTTGCAGGACGAGCTCAATCACCCCTCTCTATTTCGAATGAACGGCGCGCTGAAGGGCCTTCCCATCGTATCCATCGTCCATCACCTGCGGTCCAAGGAGGCGCACTCCCGTTGGACCAATCAGGTCTACCGGCGGATCGAGGCCCGGTACCTTTCGTCGGTGGACGCCTTCGTCTTCAACAGCCGGACCACCAGGTCCGATGTCGCCGATGCGATAGGGGACATGAAGCCCCACGTCGTTGCGTATCCGGGGGGCGACCGGCTAAACCCGAAGATCACCCCCCTTCAAGTCATCAGGCGGGCCTCGGCTGCCGGGCCTCTCCGCCTGCTATTTATCGGCAACCTTATACCGCGCAAGGGACTGCATACCCTGGTCTCCGCCCTGGCCATATCGGGGCCCGGGTGGCGGCTGGACGTGGTGGGGCCGGACACCGATGCCTCCTACGCCTCCAAGGTCAGGGCCTTGGTCTCGGAGAAGGGCCTGTCCGATAGGGTCACCTTCAGGGGTGCGCTGGGCGACGAAGCCCTCGCCAGGCTGCTGGAGGAGAGCCACGTCCTGGCCGTTCCATCTTCCTACGAAGGGTTCGGCATCGTCTACATGGAGGGTATGGGATTCGGGCTTCCGGCCCTGGGGACGTCGTCGGGGGCGGCCTCCGAGACCATCCGACACGGGGTCAACGGCTTCCTCACTCCCCCCGACGACGTGGCGGGCCTGTCCCAGCACGTGACCCGGCTAATCCAGGACCGGACCCTGCTGTCCGAGATGGGCCAGGCGGCCCTGGCCGCCTACGCCGCGCATCCCACCTGGGAGCAAAGCGGCGAGACCATCCGTCGGTTCCTCTTGAAAATTGCCCGCTGAGGCCCGTGTCGTGCCCAAACCCGGAACTCCCGACTACCACCGATATCTTACGGCCAAAAAGTCCATAGACGACAGGTCTCTTAACCCGCGTGTCTGGGACTCGCTGGCCCGCGCTCTTCCCCGAACGCGCCCTCTAAACGTCCTAGAACTGGGCGCGGGAATTGGCTCGATGGTGCAGAGGGTAATCGAGCGGGGCCTGCTCAGTGACTGCCGGTATAGCGCCGTGGACCTGAAGCCGGGAAACGTCACAGAGGCGATGACGCGCCTGCCCCTCTGGGCGCGAGAGCGAGGCCTCTCCGTCGAAGAGATGGGGGCGGGGGGGCTGCGGTTCTCGGGGGCCGATGTATGTTTTGACCTGTCCTACGAGGCGGGCAATGCAATTAAGGCGCTGGGTAGGCCCGACAGCCGCGGCGCATACGACCTCGTGATTGCCCAGGCGTTTCTCGATCTCGTGGACATCGATACGGTCTTGCCGCTCATTGCGGCGTCCCTGAAGCCTGGCGGGCTCAT
>JAAXHX010000565.1 GCA_012270635.1 Dehalococcoidia bacterium
CTCTACCACTGAGCCACTTCCGCTTTTCTTCTCTTCTGTTTTGGTGCCGAGGAGGAGATTTGAACTCCTACGAGCTTTCGCTCACTGCCCCCTCAAGACAGCGTGTCTACCGATTCCACCACCTCGGCAAGCAGATTCTCCTTCTCCTCTTTCCTCACCCCCCGACCCCTCATCCCCGTTGCCGAGACTATGACGATGATATCACTTTCAGCCCAGGCTGTTCGAATGGCAGGAGTGGGAGGACTCGAACCCCCGACCTGCGGTTTTGGAGACCGCTGCTCTTCCAGCTGAGCTACACTCCTACAGGGGCCTTGCAACGCTCGATTTTAGCACCCCTGCCAAAATCCCGTCAATTTTTAGCCCCGTTAGAGAAGGCCCCGGGGACCTAGTCCGCCTTCGCCAGCGCCAGCGTCACCTCGTACAGTACGTCCAGCCCCGGCTGAATGTCCTCCCAGTACGTCAGTTCGTCCGGGGAGTGGCTCTTCCCCCCGACGCTCGGCACGAAAATCATCCCTGCGCTGGTCACCTGCGCAATGTGTGACGTATCGTGCACCGCCCGGCTGTAGGCGTCCATCCGGTCCAGGCCCAGCTTGTCGCAGGCCGAGGCTATGACCGACTTCACCTCCCCCGACATCTCCACCGCCGGGATGTACTCCAGGTTCTCGACGTCTATTTCCACCCCCCGCTCCAGGGCCACCGCCGCAATCATGTCGTCGATCTCCCCGATAGCCGCATCCAGCGTGGCGGGCGAGGTGTCCCGGACGTCCGTCGTGAAGGTGACCTCGTTGGGCACGATGTTCATGGCCCCCGGCTTCACCTGCACGATCCCGACCGTGCACACCAGCGACCCCTTCGGGTCCCCCCGTCCGATGCGCTCGATCTCTTGCACCATGCGGGCCGCCGGCACCAGGGCGTCGGTCCTCCGGTCCATGGGCGTCGCTCCCGCGTGGTCGGCCACCCCGAATACCTTGACCCTTTTGTGGCTCGACCCCGTGATCGCCTGCACGATGCCTATGGCCTTCGAGTTCTCCTCCAGCCGGCCGCTCTGCTCCACGTGCAGCTCCACGAAGGACTTGACCTCGCCCTCGGCCAGCAGGATCTCCTCCGGCGTACCCGTCGTCTGGATGCCTTTCAGCGCCTCCGTTAGGGTTATGCCGTCGTCGTCCTGGATGTCTTTAACCTCGTCCCACGGCAGCCGGCCCGCCATGACCGCACTGCCCAGGGTCCCCTTACGGAAGCGGGCGCCCTCCTCGTCCGTGAACACCACCACCTCAATGGGGTGCAGGGTCTCGATTCCCTGGTCGTTCAGGGTGCGCACTATCTCCAGGGGACCCATGACGCCCGTAGGGCCGTCGTAGTCGCCCCCGTTGGGAACGCTGTCGATGTGAGACCCCATCATGACGATGGGCGCCGCCGGGTCCCGACCCTCCCTCCTCGCCCGGATGTTGCCTATGGCATCCACCCGCACCGAGAGCCCGACGCTTTCCATAATCCCCATGGTCAGCTTCCTGCCCT
>JAAXHX010000566.1 GCA_012270635.1 Dehalococcoidia bacterium
CTCCCTGCGCACCTCAACCTCTCCCCACCGTATCATCCGGTCCAGGGTCGAGATGGAGACCTCCATCTCCCGCGCCGCCTCCGCCTTCGCCACCCAGCGCACCCGCTCAGCCATCGCTCTTGTCCTCGCCCTGCGGTCTCTGCCGCCGCCACCGACTGAACATGCGCAGCCCACGGCCCTCGGCGTCGTCTTCCTGCTGCGCCGCCTCAAGAGCCTCCACGCGCCGGGTCAGGTCATCCACCAGCCTTCTGAGGTCGTCCACGGCCTTGATCGTCTGCCGCATCCTCGCCTCCAGCCTGTCCAGGGGCGTCGCCATCTCCCAGTCGGGATCGTCGAGACTCGCCATGAACCGCTGCACGGCCAGGGCCATCCTGCCCGTCAGCCGCTCCCGGCTCAGGGCCAACGCCACCGTCTTCCGGTTCACCCCCAGCAGGGAGGCCGTCTTGCGCTGTCCCTCCCGCTGGACGAGGTACTCCACGACCCACTTGAGGTCGGGCTGCTTGTCGGCCCTCGATGTCCGTCCATCAACGGTCTTTTGCTTCCGATACGTCATTTTCTCGCTCTACAGGGGTGGGCCGCTTCTACAATTTTTCGGCGGAACCAGCCCCGACACGTGACCTATCACCAAATTTAGCCCAAACCCCGAATCTTGCATAAATGCAAAGCTGCATGGTCCAGGATGTCCGTTCCTGCCCTGCACCCCGTCTCGCGTCACTAACCCCGACATCCTTTCTGCCATATTCGGCAATATCCGCTGGGCCAGCATGGGCCGCCAACCCCGCCGAGACGCCGAATCTGACGCTTCAAACCCCTCGGACGGGCGCATTCGTAGCTAAATCCCTCTCCAAAGGCTGACCGGTCAGGGTGGCAAGAGTGCAATTTTGGCGTCTCCAGGGAGCGATCCAACTTTAGCACAGCTTCTCCTAGCCTTGTATTTTTCCAAGTTGACCGGTCGAGGGTCCGGGAGGCCGTTTCATAGCCAAAACAGGGCGAAATGACCGGTCTCCGGCCTTCCAAGACCCCGCCGAGTGGGGCGTTTGCCCCATTTTGCGGCCCCCAGACGGCAGGGAGGGCAGATACCGACGCATCGACGCTATCTGTGTGTCACGTCATCATCCCCTCTATAGGACTCCTCCTACAGGACGGGAACGCATCCGGTGGTAGAGGCTATCCCACTGGTAAGCGCTCAGACCGGACAGCGCCAGTCGGGGAGAGGACGGCGCCCACAGGGGACGCCAAGACTCCCCCAGTATCCCCCTGCGTGATAGCACGGGCGTGCAGGACACCCGGATGGGCAGCGACATCCGGTTCATCCCGGCGGCGGTGCT
>JAAXHX010000567.1 GCA_012270635.1 Dehalococcoidia bacterium
CCGGACCAGATGGACACTATCCGGGACGTGAAGCGGGACATGGAGCAGCCCAGACCCATGGACAGACTGGTCTGCGGGGACGTGGGGTACGGGAAGACGGAGGTGGCGGTGAGGGCCGCGTTCAAAGCGGTGCTGGACGGCAGGCAGGTGGTGGTCCTGGTCCCGACCACTGTCCTGGCCCAGCAGCACCTCCAGACCTTCCGGGAGAGGCTCAAGGCCTTTCCGGTAGAGATCGAGGTGCTGAGCCGGTTCCGGTCGGTGCGGGAGCAGAAGTCGGTGCTGGGAAGGCTGGAAGAGGGTTTGGTGGACGTGTGTATAGGGACGCACAGGCTGTTGCAGAAGGACGTGCAGTTCAAGGACCTGGGCCTGGTTATCATCGACGAAGAGCAGCGGTTCGGGGTGGCCCACAAGGAGAAGCTGAAGAAGATGCGGGAAGAGGTAGACGTGCTGACCCTGAGCGCGACGCCGATACCGAGAACGCTGCACATGTCGCTGGTGGGAGTGCGGGACATGAGCACCATGGAAACTCCCCCCGAGGAAAGGCTGCCCATCCGTACATACGTCCAGGAATATGACGACGAGGTGGTGAGGGAGGCGATATTGCGGGAGATGGACCGGGGAGGCCAGGTGTTCTTCGTGCACAACCGGGTGCAGAGCATCGAGGCGCTGGCTCAGAGACTGCGCAAGCTGGCGCCCGAGGCCCGCATTGCCGTGGGGCACGGGCAGATGCACGAAAGACAGCTGGAAAAGGTGATGGTGGACTTTGCGACCAGGGACTACGACGTCCTGGTGTGCACTACCATCATCGAGTCGGGGCTGGACATGCCCAACGTGAACACGATCATAGTGCACCAGGCGGAGAGGATGGGGCTTTCGCAGCTCTACCAGCTGAGGGGCCGGGTGGGGCGGGGGGCGGACCGGGCGTACGCGTACTTCTTCTTCGACCGGTACAGGGCCATAAGCGAAGTCGCCGAGAAGAGGCTGAAGGCCATACAGGCGGCGACGGAGCTGGGGGCGGGGTTTCGGATAGCGATGAAGGACCTGGAGATAAGGGGGGCGGGGAATTTGCTGGGTGTGGAACAGAGCGGCCATATCGCAGCGGTGGGGTTCGATCTCTACTGCGCAATGCTGGGGAGGGCGATCGAGGAGCTGAAGGAGCTGGGGTTCGCGGGCATGGACGGGAACGGGGCCTCGGTCCTGGCCCTGGTCCCCGAGAACACCACGGCGGTCGACCTCCCAATCCCGGCCTACCTGCCCCAGGGCTATGTGCCGGGCCTGGAGGTGAGGTTAGCCCTGTACCAGAGGCTAGCAAGGCTGAGGGAGCTTTCGGGAGTAGATGACCTCGCGGGGGAGATGGAGGACAGGTTCGGGGCCCGGCCCACGGAGGTGGAGAACCTCTTGTACCTGCTCAGGCTCAAGCTGGCCGCGTCGGACCGGGGCATAGCGAGGATAGCCAGGCAAGGAAAGCAGTTTATCCTGTTCCTCGGGCCGGAAGCGCGCATCGACGAAGGGGGGATGCGGGGAGTCGGGAGGTGGGTGCGGGTCGGGAGCCGGCAGGTGAAGATCGACATGGATATGTCGGTAAAGGG
>JAAXHX010000568.1 GCA_012270635.1 Dehalococcoidia bacterium
GAATTCCATACGTCTTCTCCCTTCAAAAGACCGGCGCAATCCCGTAAAGCCCCACCGCATTCTCCCCCAGCACCTTGGCCCGGTCCTCCTCCGACAGTGGGCTGATGTTCTTTTTCAGCACTTCCACTGCCCCGTACAACCCGTCCGAGTGCGGATAGTCCGCGCCCCAGATGAACCTGTCCGCCCCGAGGACGTCGATGGTGGACACGGCCATCTCGTCGTCGGGCTCCAGGGATATCCAGCACTGCCGGTGAAAGTAGTCGCTGGGCTTCTGTTGCATACCCGTGGCGAACCCGAACTTTTCGTAGAACTCGTCCATCCGGTCGAGCCAGTAGGGCATGAACCCCGCGCCCGTCTCCAGCACGATTATCTTGATGTCCGGGAACCTGTCGAACACCGCGCCCTTGAACAGGCTGGCGAAGCCGATGAACGTATCGTTGGCCAGGGTCAGGAAGTTCCACCAGGTGTTCTCCGGCACGCCCCCCGTGTAAAGGTTGTTGAACACCTGCCGAGGCGTTGCCGCAATATGCAACGAGACCGGCAGCCCCGACTCCTGGGCCAGCCCCCAGAACCGGTCGTGGCGAGGGTCCCCGTAGGAGACGCCGTTTATGGGATAGCCGCTCAGGAATATCCCCCGGGCCCCAAGCCCCGCCGTCCGCTCCACCTCCCTGGCCCCTTCCTCCGCGTCCGACACCGAGACGTGGGCGATGGGGATGAGCCGGTCCGCGTGGGGGCGGCAGAAGTCCAGGATCCAGTTGTTGTAGACCCGGCAGTAGGCGGCGGCCAGCTTGTAGTCGGGGCACTCCGCTTCCCAGGCCAGGCCCATGGTTGGGTACAGGACCGACGCCTCTATCCCCTCCGAGTCCAGCACCTTGATCCGCTCATCGGGGTCTACGGCCCCGGGTTCTAGGCCCTCCCTGTAGGCGATCTTGCCGGGGGTCAACAGGTCCTTGACGTCCTTGCCTATGCCGCTGGGCCTGCCGAACATACCCCCCGAGATCAGGTAACCCGTCGGCTTCCGCCCGTCTATCTCCAGGTATTCCAGGCCCTTCTCGTCGACGGCAATGCGCATCGCCCGATGTCTGTACTCGGGCTCCAGGTTCTCCACCCACAGGTCGGGAGGCTCTACGGTGTGGCTGTCGGCGTCTATTATTCTGGGCATATCGGCGGGCCTCCCTTCCGGGTCTACGGGCCGGATACTTGGTTAAGGGCGGTCGGGTCAAGGAGTCCGGGTCTCACCTCTGGCGGCGAACTCGCTGATGGCGTCGTATATGCGCAGCATCTCCCTGTCCCTTTGGTCGGCCCAGTAGTAGGGCTTGACGGCCTCCCCCCCGAGGGCGTTGACCAGTTCGACGTGATCGTCCACGCAGAAGTCGGGGCGGATAGGAATCCCGAGAATCTCCAGACCCTGCACGTAGTTTTGGGTCGGCTTGACGAAGCAGTCCTTGATGTAGGAGCGCAGCTTGTGCCGGTCTATGATCTCCCACCGCAGCCCCACCCCCGACCAGATGTAGATGTCATGCCCGTCGTCTAGCAGCTTCTGGAAGACCTCGTACACATGGGGCCGGAGACTTCCGTTGAAGGCGATGAGGGTGTCGTCGACGTCGAAGAAGATGTTCATGGGTTACTCAAGCGGGTTGGGGGATGGGAAGGGGTGTGTAGAGGGTGAGGACCCTATCCAGGTCTGCAAGGTCTGGGGTGATAGAGGTTTGGGCATCGGGCCAGAGGTGTCGAGCGTGGCCCGTGACTTCTTTGCCCTGTTCCCAGCCGATTTCGATGAACATGGCGCCGCCGGGCGCCAGTCTGTCCCGGGCCTGCCGCATCAGCCGGTCGATGACGGCCATGCCGTCGGCGCCCCCGTCCAGGGCGACTAGGGGCTCGTGGTCCCGTATCTCCCTCCCCAGCCCCGAGATGTCCCCCGACCTGACGTAGGGCGGGTTGGAGAACAGGATGTCGATCGGCCCGGCGACAGGCCCTAGCAGGTCACCCTCCAGCAGCGTAACCCGACCCTCGACCCCGTGATGGACAATGTTTTCCCTCGCCAGTTCCAGGGCTGCCGTCGAAATGTCCGTGGCGACGATCCTGGCCCCTGGCAGGCGCACGGCCAGCGCCACCGAAATCGCCCCGCACCCCACCCCCACCTCG
>JAAXHX010000569.1 GCA_012270635.1 Dehalococcoidia bacterium
TACACGCCCATGACCCGGTACTCGCCCATCATCCTCTCGAACTCGGTGAAGTCGTCGAGGGCGAGCGCGTCCTCGGCAGGCAGAGCCAGGGCCGTCTGGCCGTTGCGGAGAGACCTAACGGGGAGACCAGCGTTCCACAGGGCCTGCCGCCGGTTGGGTACCAGGGAGTCGAAAGCCCCAGCCTGCACCAGAGACCGGGCCGCCTGGGGCTTCAGGCCCGTCCGACGCACCAGGTCCCCCGCACCGGCGTAGGGGCCGCCTTGCTCCCGCTCCGCGACGATGGCCTCAGCTCCCTTATCTCCGACGTCCTTGATGAACCGCAGGCCCAGGAGCGCCGACCCCTCGTGAGGGATGCACCGCTCCCGACTCAGGTTCACGCACGGGTTCAGGAAGGGCACGCCGAACCGTCGGGCATCCTCCTTCAGCGTCTCTAAGGGGTAGAAGCCCATGGGCTGGTTGTTCATCAGGGAGACGAAGAACTCCAGGGGGTGATGGCGCTTGAGCCACGCCGCATGGTATGCGGTGACGGCGAAGGCGTGGGAGTGGGACTCCGGGAACATGTAGTGGCCGTTGACCTTGCCGAAAATCTTCTCGGCCACCTCCTCCGGCACTCCCCGCGCCGCCGCCCCCTCGACGAACCGCTCCCGGTGCATGGCAATAAGGCGGTCGCCGTTGGGACGGGTGAAGGCCCTGCGCACCTCGTCGGCCTCGGCCGCCGTGAACCCGGCCACGTCCATGATGAGCTGCACCACCTGCTCCTGCCAGACGATGACGCCGTAGCCCCGCTCCAGGGCGCGGCGCTCCAGGGGATGGTCGTGGTCCCACTCTGCCCCATGCCGGTAGCGTTCCACGAACTGGGACACCGCGCTGCCCTGGACGCCGACGCCGGGCCGGATGAGGGCCACCTGGTAGGCCAGGTCCAGCAGGTTGCGGGACTTCAGCCGCTGCCCCATCTTCAATTGCGCGGGAGATTGGAGCAGGAAGACCCCCTTGGCCCGCCCCTCGTTGATCATGTCGTAGACGGCGGAGTCTTGGGGGTCGATGCGGCTCAGGTCGGGGCGGCGGCCCTCCCTGGTTTCGATGAGGTCCAGGGCCTCCTCGATCTGGTCGAGGACGGGCAGGGAGAGCAGGTC
>JAAXHX010000570.1 GCA_012270635.1 Dehalococcoidia bacterium
ACGGATTTGCAGTGGAGGGCCTCCCCTCCGCTCGACCCTTCGAGGGCCTCAGGGTGAGCGGCCCTGCCCCGGGCCTTGTTCGTGCTTCGGTTTTTTAGAGGCGGACTTTCGAGGGGTTTGGGGTGGGGGAGGGGTCTTTATTCGGGGGCTAGAAGATGATACCTTTGGGGGGCGTCGTCCTAGGACCCCGTTCAGTCCAGGGACTCGTTGGCCGGGCAAGGGGGTATACACATGGACCCATCAGAGGTCGACTGTACAAGTGTCCCCAGGTACAAGAGGACGCCGGAGGAAGATCGGCTCTGGCGTCTGGCGAGTGCTCACGGCATAGGCAGGCGCAGCTTCCTGCAACTACTTGCCGCAGGGGGCGCCACGGCGGTGCTGGCAGCCTGCTCAGGGGTCCCATCTCCGACTTCCATCGCCACTGCCACTCCCAGCTCGGGGACCAATGCGTCGGCGGCGTGGTTCAAGGACCCGGACCCCTTCATCAAGCACGAAGGCAGCCTTGAGGCGCGACTGGAAAACATCAAGGGGCTGATTACGCCCAACCGATTCTTCTTCGTACGGAACAACTCGGGGAGCGTCGCGGTGGACTCGAAGGCGTGGAGGCTCAAGGTGGAAGGCGACGGGGTCTCTTCGGCGCTGGAACTCTCCTACGACCAGATTGTGAACATGCCTTCGCGGACGGTGGTCGCCTACGTGGAGTGCGCCGGGAACCAGCGGGCCATGTTCGACATGGTGAATGGTCAGAAGACGAAGGGGACGCAGTGGGGACGGGGCGGGGTGGGGAATGGGGAGTGGACAGGGGCATCGCTGGGGGACGTGCTGCGGGAGGCGGGGGTGAAAGAAGAGGCGAGGAGCGTGCTGCTAGTCGGGCTGGACCTGGGCGCGCCAGAGAACGGATTCCGCCGGGCGCTGCCCCTGGATAAGGCGATGCAGCCGGACACGCTGCTTGCCTACGGGATGAATGGGGAAGTCCTGCCGGAAGACCACGGCTTCCCCCTGCGGGCCATAGTGCCGGGATGGATCGGGGCGTCATCCATCAAGTGGCTGGACCGGATAGTAGTGTCCACAAAGGCGTTCTGGACCCGCAACAACACCACCCACTACGTGCTCATCGGGGACGAGTACCAGGAAGAGGGGGAGGCTGATGGGGAAGTGATCACCACCCAGGTGGTCAAAAGCGCGCTGGCCCTTCCGTGGCCCGCGGAAGTCCCTGCGGGCCCGAGGCAGCTGTACGGCTATGCTCATTCCTCCGACGGCCCAATCACAAAGGTGCAGTGGAGCGCGGACTCGGGGAGGATGTGGAACGAAGCGGAAATATCGGGGCCGCAGGTGCAATACTCGTGGGCGCGCTTTGAGTTCACCTGGGAAGCGACGCCAGGACAGCACACGATCATGACGCGGGCGACGGACTCGGGAGGGAACACCCAGCCTGAATCGACGCCGTTCAACTACAGGGGATACCTGTTCAACCAGCCCCTGCCACACCCCATCCGGGTGACGTGATGCTGCGCGCCGAGGATATTGCGCGTTTGTCTCAAAAAGCACGTCGCATTGCCGTGAGACCCGGAGCTCCGCCGCACCGAACGGGACTCAGACACATCGGGGAATGTCGACCCACTACAGTAAGAATGGTTTGCGGGGGATGGTGTCGGGTGTGAGAGGAGCCTAGATTGGGAAAGGTGTGCGTTTATGAACGTGATATGGATAGTTGCAGACACTTTCAGGTGGGACCGGATAGGGGCCTACGGGAACGACTGGATCAATACGCCGGCCCTGGACGCACTGGCTGCGAGGTCGGTGCGTTTTGACAGGCACTACGTCTCCTCCTTCCCCACGGTTCCCGCGCGCGCAGACCATCACACGGGGCAATGGACGCTGTCCTTCATGGGATGGGAGCCTCTTCCGGCGGAGTCGAT
>JAAXHX010000571.1 GCA_012270635.1 Dehalococcoidia bacterium
GTGACCAGCGCCGCACCCCCGAACCCGAATGCCGCATCTGCGATCCTAGACTTGGGAATCGGGACCCGTCTCCTGGACAGGCTTAGGGCCGCCAACGCTACTATCACTACCCCTATGAGTATCTTTAGCGAGTCGGGGGCCAGGTTCTCCAGGACCAGCAGCCCCAGGGGGACCCCGCCCAACCCGGCGACGACCAGGGGCCAGGCAGTCTCCCTTGGGACCTCCCTTCTCCCCCGCACCCCGATCATCGCCAACCCTACGAAAGACAGGCTGTTGACGGCCAACACCACGGGCTGGGGGTCCAGGACCAGCAAGAGCAGCGGCGATAGCATCATCCCCATCCCGAACCCCACCAGCCCCGCCACCGCGGAGCTTAAGAACACTGCCCCCATTGCAAAGGCCAGTTCGGGCCCGGAAAGAAGCATCAGCCTGTCGCCCGCTCCGGGGCCGGAGTGTCGCCGCCTGTTTCCACCGCTCTCCTATACGGGTACAATCCCAGCGTCATGTCCGTCCTTTTGACCAATGCCACCATCGTCACCGGAAACCCCGGCAGGGACATCCTTTACGATGCGGCCCTCGCCGTGGACAAGGGCCGAATAGCCGCGCTCGGCCCGACCTCCGCCCTCCTGCCGAGGTTCCCCGACGCCGAGCGCGTTGACTGCCGGGGCAAGACCGTATTCCCGGGACTCATCAACGCCCACACCCACCTCATGCGCACCGTCGGGCGGGGCATCCTCGAAGATACGGGTTACCCCAACACCTTGCAATATCCCCAGGACATCCGGGATGTGCTCACCCACGACGAGACCCTAGCCATGGTCACCCTCGGGGCCTTGGAGTCCATAAAGAGCGGGACTACATCCCTGCTCGAGATAGGCCGGAACGTGGCATCCTTCGCTCCCGCCCTCGCAAGCACGGGCCTCCGCGTGGTCATCTCCGAGGCCATTGATGATCTCGTCGCCGAGTCCGCCCGACTGGGCAACTACGACTATTCGCAAGACAAGGGAGAGACCGGTCTTCAAATGAGTGATGACCTGGTAAAGGCATGGCATGGCGCATCCTATGGCCGCATAACCTGCTTCTTGGCCCCCGGCGCCCCCGAGTCCTGCTCTCCCCGGCTCCTCCGCTCCGTCAGGGAAATGGCTGAACGCTACGATATCGGTTACACCATCCACCTATGCCAGAGCATGGTGGAGATGAACGCTATCCGTCGCACCCTGGGCGTCAGGCCCACCCATTACCTCTTCGCCAACGAGTTCCTCGGCCCTCGCCTCCTCACTGCTCATAACCGCTATGTCGATGATTCGGAGATCGCCATGCTCGGCGGCGCAGGGGTGAGCGTGTCCAACAACCCCGCCATCGCCGCCCGACGGGCGACCGCCGCACCTGTCTTGGAGCTGGAAGCCGCAGGATGCAACGTCGCCATGGGCTCCGACAACATGTCCCAGGACATGGTCGAGGTCCTGCGCTCCGGCCTCTTCTACGAAAGGGTCCGTCGCAACTCCCAGATGGCTCCCATGCCCGAAGACGTCCTTGAGTGGGCCACCATGGGCTCCGCCCGGGCCCTTCGCCTCGACCAAAAAGTCGGCTCCCTGGAGCCGGGCAAGCACGCCGACCTCTTCGTCATCGACTCCTCCCGCGCCCACCTCGTCCCCAACCTCAGGATCGTGTCCGCCTTCGTCCACAACGGCCAGGCCGGCGACGTCGAGTCCGTCATGGTGGAAGGGCAGTGGCTCATGCGCAACCGAGAAGTTCTAACCATAGACGAGTCCGCCGTCGTAGAAGCGGCCCAGGAGGTCGGGACCCGGGCCTGGAAGAGGCTCCGGGAACTCTATCCCGACGTCCCCTTCCCCTTCACACTCGCCCCGACAACCGATTAACTTCCCCCTTCCAGACCATTACATAACCTGCATTGGGGAGGCCAGGACGCTCATGCTGTTGCAAGTCTGCCCCTCCCTCCGTCATTCTCGGGTCAAGGCCCGAGAATCCATCCCCCCACCCGTGTGAGCGTTGGCAGCGAAGTGGGACCGCTCGTGCTGAGCTTGTCGAAGTATGAGCGAGGGCTGAGCCAAGTAACCCGGCCTCCCGAACGCTATAATATCTTCACCAAGAGTCACCCTTATCCACATGCAAGGAGGCCGTCATGCGCGTAAAGCCCCCCTCCCTGGACGCCCTGTCCGACGTCGC
>JAAXHX010000572.1 GCA_012270635.1 Dehalococcoidia bacterium
ACCTTCCGGGCGGGGAGGTGGTGGGGCAAGTTTAATATCCGAAGGGGATGGGGGGCAAGGGGAGGTCAAACGCTCCGGTCCCGAACGGGCCCGACACAGCAGATGACACTGGATTTAAGGCAGCCGTTGGCCGTGGAAGTAGTTATATGTCCCCTCCAAAGGATTGCAGCGCGACCGGTCAGGAGATGAGGGTGCCGACGTGTTCGCCGCGGAGGATGCGGTTTAGGGAGTCGGGGGCCTGGAAGTCGAAGACTATGATGGGAATGCGGTTGTCGAGGCAGAGGGAGAGGGCGGTGCTGTCCATGACGCCAAGGCGGAGGTTTAGGGCTTCCAGGTACTTGAGGTTTGGGATTTTCTTGGCCTCGGGGTGGGACCTGGGGTCGGCTTCGTAGACGCCGTCGACGCCGTTCTTGGCCATGAGCACCACGTCGGCGGAGATTTCGACAGCGCGCAGGGCGGCGGTGGTGTCGGTGGTGAGGTAGGGATTGCCGGTGCCGGCGGCGAAGATGACGACGCGGCCCTTTTCGAGGTGCCGCAAGGCGCGACGGCGAATGTAGGGTTCAGCCACTGACTGGATGGGAAGGGCGGTCTGGACCCGGGTGTCGATGCCCTCTTTTTCCAGGGCGTCCTGCATGACGAGAGAGTTTATGACGGTGGCGAGCATGCCGGCATAGTCGGCGGTGGCGCGGTCCATGCCGTTGGAGGCGGCGTCTGCGCCGCGCCAGATGTTGCCGCCGCCGACGACCATGGCTATCTGGCAGTCGGGGCCCTTGGCTTCCTTGATCTGCCGTGCGACGAGGGATACGGTGGTGTTATCGATGCCAAAACCCTTGCCGCCGGAGAGGGCCTCACCGCTAATTTTGACGAGGAGTCGGCGATATTTGGGGTTGGCGGGGGCCGTCACTTACCAATCTCGAACCTGGTAAAGCGGCGCACCTGGATGTTTTCGCGGACCTGGCCTATGGTCTCGTTGATGAGGTCCTGGACGGTCTTGGAGGGGTCCTTGATGAAAGCCTGGGATAGGAGGGCGGCTTCCTCGGGGGAGAGGACGGAGTCCTCGGGCACATCGTCCTTGTGGACGAACCGGGGGTCCATGGCGGCGACCTGCATGGCTAGGTCGTGGGCGAGGGACTTGAACTGGTCGGTGCGGGCTACGAAATCGGTCTCGCAATTGACTTCTACCATGGCGCCGAGACGCCCGCCGGAGTGGACGTAGAAGTCCACCAGGCCCTGGTCCGCAGTGCGGCCCGCCTTCTTGGAGGCGACGGCGAGACCCTTCTGGGCGAGGAGCTTTTCGGCTTCTTCTATCACTCCGTCGGTCGCTTCAAGGGCGCGCTTACAGTCCATGATGCCGGCCCCGGAACGCTCCCGGAGCTGCTTTATAGAATCGGTTGAAACTGGCATTTGCTATTCCTGGGGTGAGACCGGGGCGGACTCGGGGTTTTCGGGTTCGGAGACGAAGGTCTCGGCGCCATCTTCGGGCTCGATGATGGCCTCCTCGTAGGCTTTCTGCTGCTCTTCGGCGAGCCTCTGGCGAAGGGCGACGCCTTCCAGAACGGAATCGGCGATCTTGCCGCTGATGAGTTTGATGGAGCGGATGGCGTCGTCGTTGCCGGGGATGGCGTGCTCGATGAGGTTGGGGTCGCAGTCGGTGTCAACGATGGCGACGAGGGGGACATCGACGCGTCGGGACTCCTTGACGGC
>JAAXHX010000573.1 GCA_012270635.1 Dehalococcoidia bacterium
ATTAGGCAGCCCCACGATATTGCAATTATCCGCAACAGCAAGGGCTTGCATGTATAATCCAACCCATGAGCCGGCCTGCAAGGTGCGATGCGGGCGAAGGCCTGACTTAACAGCAAAGGCTTGAAGATGGCACATCACCACCATTCCCCCTTCGATCACGCCAAGAGGGATACGCCGGTCAGAAGGACGGCGAGCTTCATACTGGCGGGCCTGAGCGGGGGGCACGGGATCTTCCACTGGTTCAACCAGAGCTTCCTGGTGATGCTGCCGGACATCGAGGCGGCTTTCGGGCTTAGCAAGACGCAGGTGGGGCTGATAACCGGGACCCGGGAGATAGCGGGGGGCCTCGTGATGCTGCCCAGCGGCATAATCCTGGACGTTCTCCGCCCCTATTGGGGCATCGTGCTGAGCCTGTGCATGCTGGGGTTTGGCCTGGGGTGGGTCCTGACGGGGTTGTCGCCTATCTACCCGGTGATCCTGGTCGGGATGGTCATAGTGTCGGTGGCGAGCTCAATCTGGCACCTGCCGGCTATGGGGGCGCTGTCGCACCACTTCGAGCACCGCAAGGGGACGGCGTTGTCCTTCCACGGCATAGGGGGAAACCTCGGCGATTTCATCGGGCCCCTGGCCACGGGAGCGATCCTGACGGTAATGAGCTGGCGGGGAATCATCAGCGTCTACGCCGTCGTGCCCCTGACGCTCACGTTCATAGTGTTCTGGGCGTTTCGGGACATCGGAACGAGGGGCGTACCCAGTCACCGGCAGAGGGGTGTGGGGGAGCAGCTGCGGATGACCCGCCGACTGATGAAGAGCGTTACCTTATGGGTCGTGATGCTGGTGGCGGGGCTGAGGGGCATGGCCTATTTGCCCCTGGTGACGTTCCTGCCCAGCTACATGAATGACGAGCTTGATTTCAACACCTTCTGGGTCGGGTTCCACATGGGCATGCTGGTGTTCATAGGCATAGTGGCGACACCCGCCCTGGGATACATATCGGACCGGATAGGCCGCAAGATAGTCATCATTCCGTCCCTGCTGGCGATGACGGCGCTTTCGTTCCTCCTGGCTCCCTACGGGGAGGGGTGGATGTTCACCATGCTGATAGCGCTGCTGGGTTTCTTCCTGTACAGCGACCAGCCGATATTGACGGCGGCGGTGCTGGACATGGTCGACCACGAAAGCCAGGGCTCGACTCTCGGCATCCTTTCGTTCGAGAGGATAGCAATGGGCGGGGTCTCGCCGATATTCGCCGGCTGGATATACGACAGCGCGGGGATGGACTGGGTCTTCGTGTATGCGGCAGGGCTGCTGGTGGCGGCCGCGGCGCTATTGATGACGGTGAAATTGGGAAAACGAGGCGGCTTTGTCCGGGGTGGGGAGGCGCACTCCCACCACCAGGGGGCTGCTTCGTAAGCGCGGGCCTTCGGCGGGTTCAGCATTCGAGCCCCGCTCCCCCCGCGCATACTTCGACAGGCTCAGCACGAG
>JAAXHX010000574.1 GCA_012270635.1 Dehalococcoidia bacterium
GACTTCTTCGTGAACCTGCTCGACATGAGCACCCAGTGGCAGGCGTCCTCCGCAGACCAGAGTGTGCTCGAGGGGCGGGACCGCCAGACCGGCGACCTCAAGTGGACCGGCACGGGCGTAGACCTCGTCTTCGGCTCGAACTCCGAGCTCCGGGCCATCGCGGAGGTCTACGGATGCGACGACGGACAGCAGCAGTTCGTGAGCGACTTCGTAGCCGCGTGGAACAAGGTGATGAACCTTGACCGCTACGACCTTGCGTAACCTTGGCGGTCGCCTCTCATGCGTCCGGGCAATCGAAGAGTAGCTGCAGAGTGCAAGGCGCCGTCTTTCGACGGCGCCTTGCAACGTGACCCGGAGAACGAGAGAGGGGCCTAGACGAGGAGGGACCCTATGACCACCGCGGTAGACCTCCGACCCGAAAAGCTCGCCCGGTTCGTAGAGAGCGTCGTCGAGGTGTCGAGAATGGGTCTTCCCCCCGAGGAGGCCATCGACCGCATCCACCCCGACTTCCAGCAGATGCTCGACTCCCCCGACTGGCTGGCGGAAGAATACAAGGCCCCGCTCCCCGGCAAGTTCGCCCAATACCTGCTGCACCGGGAGGACGATGCCTCCCTGTCCGTGATGGCGATGGTGGTCCCCGCCGGCTGCACCACGCCCGTGCACGATCACCTGGCCTGGGGCCTCGTGGGGGTGTACCAGGGGAGCCAGCTGGAGACCGTCTATCACAGGGACGACGACGGCTCGGACCCCGACCATGCCCGCCTCAGCCACGTCGCCACCAACGTGCTTCGCGTTGGGGACATCACCCGGCTCATACCCCCGGAGGGGGACATTCACAAGATAGAGACCCTGGACAAGGACCGGCCCTCCATCTCCATACACATCCTCGGCAACGACATCGGGTGCCGCTGGCGTCACGCCTTCGAGGTGGAGAATGAGAAGGCGCTGGACTTCAGGTCGGGGTACGTGAACGCGCCCTGCCGAGATTAGGCGGGCCAGGGCCCTACTGCAGGGCTATGGCGTAGGCGTCCCCCACCACCGAGAAACCCGGCCCCACGCTTCCCCCGATGGAGTAGGCAATGCCGTCAACCTTGGCCGTCGCGGCTCCGTGTAGGGACGAGGGGAGGGGTTGGAAAGTGAGCCAGCGTGCGGACTTGGGGTCGAAGGACATGGCGGATTCCAAGGCCCTGTCGATGTCCTCTCCGCCCAGGATGTAAAGCCGGCCCCCGTGCTCCAAGGCCCCTAGGTTGGCCCGGGCCATGCCGAGCTCCTGGACTTCGGCCCAGGCCCCGGTGGTCGGGTCCAGGGTTTCCACGAGGCCGAGGCTCGCGCCTCCCGTCTCGCTCTTGCCGCCGATCACGTATATGAGCCGACCTACGGTCGCGGCGCTCATATGGCTCCGCCCCGACGGCAGGGACGGCCCTCGCCGCCATGAGTCGGACGAGGGTTCGTATATGTCGATTCGGGAGGACACGGCGTCCTCCTCCACGCCGCCGATGACGTAGACCAGGTCGCCGTACACGGTGGCCGTGAGCGCGCCTCGGGAGGAGGGCATGGCAGTCAGCTCGTCCCACCGGTCTAACCGGGGTTCATAGATATACGCGGCATTTGACGCCTTGCTTCTTCGCCCGGAAAGGCCGCCGAACAGGAGAATCTTGTCGACCCCCTCGCTGTTGAACATGACCGCCGCCGAGTGGTACAGGGGCGTGGGGAGGGACGCTGCCTCCGTCCAGCCCCGGTTCCTGGGGTCGAAGACCTCTACTTTCGTGGAGGAGCGGCCAAGCTCATCCAGGCCCCCCATCACGTATATCCTGCCGTTTGCCACCGCCACCGAGGCCGCGGTCCGGGGCGTGGGGAGGGGTGGCAGTGCAGCCCAGGCCTGGGCGGTGATGGGGGTGCTGGTTGGCTCGGGGGTTGGGCTGGGGGAAATCGAGACCGTGGAGCATCCCATCACAACCAGGACTCCGACGAGGGCCAGTGCGAGCATTCTGAATTTCATCCCGTGTATGATACCAAAAGAGAAGGGGCCTTCTCTAAGAGAGGCCCCTTTTTCGCTTGACTGACCCAGGCTCATCAGCACGGATTGACCTGTCACCCCCGGGCCCCGCCCGCCAGGGGCGGGAACACGCTCACCACGTCCCCTTCCTGCAGCAGCTTGTTGTCTCTCCATTCCTTTTCCGCGGGACAGTGCTGACCGTTGACCAGGGTCATCTGGGAGAGCTCCGGTGGGATTTCCAGCTTGGCCAGGACGTCGGAAAGGCAGGCGCCTTCCTCCAGTTCCAACTCTCCCTTGCCCGTGCCGTTGGCCATACGGGCCCGCAGGCTGGCGAACAGTTTGATTTCGACTTTCATAAGCCCTACCCGGAACCCGAGTCCGCCTCCGGTATGCCGCCGACCAACACCCCGTGCCACTGGGACCGATGCGTCTTCGCTGCCAGATTGTCGTGCCTATAGCCCCGGCCCGCCGACTCGCCGCCGGTGAGCGTGCTCTTCAGCAGGCCCTCAGCGACCTTGCAGGCGACGTAGGGCTTGCGCACGTCCAGCGGGTTTTCGTTGAGGTAGTCCTTCCACTTGCCCAGACGAGTCCCGGCCTGGATGAATCCCTTGACCATGCCGACGTCGTTCAGGGCCCCGACGTCGGAAGCGCGGCCTACCATAACGGCGCCCACTATCCGGTCGCCGTCCCAGGACAGCCGGCGGTATATCGATGTTATGGAGCTTGAGACAACCGTGGTGTCGGCGTCGCTCTGCCAGTCCCCGAAGCTCGCCACCTGGAGCCCGACGGCATCCACGACGTTGAAGCCGACGCTCCCGGCGTAGCTCACATCGAGCCCCGCCATGTTGCACCCCGCAACCCGACCATGTTCGAAAGCGGTGGGCTGGATTGCGTGGACGGCCTTGGTGTCGGAGTGGAGGACGGGGCCTTCCGCCACGTCTCCCGCCGCGTATATCCCGTCCACGTTGGTGGCCATTCTGCCGTCCACGAGGATGCCCTGGCGCGTGGCTACGCCTGCGACCGAGGCGAAGTCCATGTTGGGCCTGATGCCCGTGGCCATAACCACCGTGTCGGCTTCCATCTTGTCGCCGTTGCCCAGCTTGACGTCGCAGTGGCTGTCGTGTCGCCCGATGCGGGAGACGCTGGTCCCGGTGATGCACTTCACCCCGTGCCTGTCCAGCCACGCCTCCACGACCTCCGCGGCTTCAGAGTTGATCATCCGGGGGAGGATGTTGGACTCCAGCTCGACAAAGGTGATGTTGTGGCCTCCGCCGTGAAGACCGTCCAGGATGATCAGGCCAATGAAACCCGC
>JAAXHX010000575.1 GCA_012270635.1 Dehalococcoidia bacterium
CTCCTGCATTTGACATTCAACAGGGGCGCGGATAGACTCGCGCCCATCCCGCGTGATGGCTTGTTGTACCGGCTGATTTTGACCACTCACCCGACCTTTACGGCTCTACGGTAACCGCCGCTCCCGGAGACACCCGTGGTCTACGTTTCCACCGATATCGACACCGAGCGTTGCCTGCAAGACGCCCTGGACGGCAGGCCCGTATCGAGGGAAGAGGCTTACCGTCTGGTCCGCGCCCGGGGCAGCGATATCCCAGCCCTCCTCGCCTGCGCCGCCCGGACCGCCGAGAGGTCCAAAGGTCGACGGGTCGCATACTCCCGGAAGGTGTTCATCCCCCTGACCAACCTCTGCCGGGACCGTTGCGGCTACTGCACCTTCGTCAAGGGGCCTAAGCATCCCGATGCCAAGACCATGACCCCCGATGAAGTCCTCGCCGTGGCGAAGGCGGGCCGTCGGGCGGGATGCAAGGAGGCCCTGTTCAGCCTCGGAGAGAAGCCCGAAGACGTACACCGCCTGGCCCGGACTCACCTCGAGGAGCTGGGGTATCCCTCCATGACCGACTACCTTGTAGCCATGTGCCGCATGGTATTCGAGGAGACGGGGCTTCTTCCCCACACCAATTCCGGGGTCTTGGAGTATGACGAGATTGCCCGGCTCCGTGATGTCACGGTCAGCATGGGTCTGATGCTGGAGAACGCAAGCCCGCGCCTCCTGGAGAGGGGCCAGGCCCACTTCGGCAGCGTCGGCAAGGACCCGAGAATACGCATGCAGACCATGCGTTACGCCGGCGAGTTGTATGTCCCATTCACCACTGGCATGCTCATCGGTATCGGAGAGACCCTGGACGAGCGCGTCGACACCCTCTTCGCCATCAAGGAGCTCCAGGAGGACTACGGTCACATCCAGGAAGTAATTGTCCAGAACTTCCGCGCCAAGCCCGATACCCGCATGAGGGCCTACAGCGAGCCCTCGGCGGTGGACATGGCTGTTACCATCGCCGTTGCCCGCCTGGTATTGGGCCCCGATAT
>JAAXHX010000576.1 GCA_012270635.1 Dehalococcoidia bacterium
ACAGCCTCGGCCTGTCGTCGGGCGACCCGATCACCGAGGCCTCCCTGGCGAAGCTGATCGTTCTGGAGGCGCCCGATTTGGGCATCGTCGACCTGACCGGGCTGGAGCACGCCACCGGGCTGACCCGGCTGGACCTGGGGCCGGGGGCCATCACGAGAGACCCCTGGACCAACACCAACGGAGACCCCTGGACCAACACCAACGCCGTCTCCGACCTGTCGCCGCTGTCGGGCCTGACCGGCCTCACCTGGCTGGACCTGGCGGGCAACTCGGTGGAGGACGTGACGCCCCTGTCGGGCCTGGTCAACCTGAGGTCGCTGAACGTGGAAGTAAACAGGATCTCGGACCTGAGGTCGCTGTCGGGCCTGACCAGGCTCAGGGAGTTGCATATGGGGTACAATCTCATCCCGACGTTGGAGTTGGACGATTGGCTGCCGCGGACGGGAACGGGAACGCTGTGGATCTATCCCATTTTCGCGGGTCCCAACCTGTGGCCGAAGCTGGATAGTTCCTTGAACGGTCTTGTCTATAGCTACAAGGAGGCGCTCCGGTGGGGCCGGACGACGGACGAAATCGATCCAGGTCGCTGCGTCTCGCGATTTCCGACTTCCGACGACTGGGACCCGTCGAAGCCGGATTTCTACAGCTGGGACCCGTCGAAGCCCCCCCATTCAGTCCCCGTACGCATTCTGTTGGGCACGGAAGAGAGCAGCATCGACCGAGCCGTCCGTTTCCTGGAGGACCACTGTATCACCAGAGTGCACATCGGCCGTCGCAGCAGCGAAGACGCCGACTGGGTGCGCAACACGGTCTGGGCCTGTGTGCCCATCCCGCTGCTGGTGCCTTTGTCCGAACTGCCCTCCGTGGCTCGCGTCGAGACGATACTGGAGTCGGTTCCTGCCACGTCAACTGGAGGCGAAAGCGGTGATTCCGGTGCGGGTGGCCAGGACGGGTGTGGTTCCGACCTTCCTGGCACCGGAGTGGAAGCGTCGTCCTGGGGCGCGATCAAGAGCCTCTTCCCGTAGGGCGGGGAGCAGCTGCCGTTGAGAATCCACAACATGCATCCGAAGAGGAAGACCATGCATTGCTTTGCGATTCTGTTGGCCCTCGGGCTGACCTGGACGGGCCTGCCGGCCGGGTGGGCGCAGGACGACCCTGCAGACGAAGTCACCGTCCCGGACGCCGCCCTGCGGGCGGTGCTGGAGGACAGCCTCGGCCTGTCG
>JAAXHX010000577.1 GCA_012270635.1 Dehalococcoidia bacterium
AAAGGAAGACACCATGACTAACGGTTTCCCCGGCAAGGACTCCCTCCGCATCTGCTTCGCCCACGTGGCCTACGCCCTCTCCGACACCCTCGCGCGCCGGGACACGGGCATCTCCCACTTCCAGGTCTGGGACCACGCCTCCCTCCGAACCCGCTCCGATTTCGACGTACTGGTAATCTCCGGCCTGTGGAACAACGACGTTCTCGCCGGGGCCCCGGACCTGCGTTTCATCCAGTCCATCGGCGCGGGCTACGATCAGTTCCCCCTGGACGATCTCCGGGGCCGGGGAATCAGGCTGGCCAACGCGAGCGGCGTCAACAAGAACGCCGTCAGCGAGCACACCTTCTCCCTGGTCCTGTCCCTTACGCGCCACCTGAAGTCGGGGGTGAGGAACCAGCGGGACCACTTCTGGCGAGGCATGATTTCGGAGATACCGAAGCGAGAAGACGAGCTGGCAGGCAAGACCATGGGCATAGTCGGGATGGGGGCCATCGGGTCCCGAGTGGCGAGGATAGCCAAGGCCTTCGACATGACGGTGCTGGCCACCAAGCGCAACCCCGCCACCGCCCAGGGCCCCGCCGACAAGGTTGTCACCCCGGACCGGGTGGACGAGCTGCTGACCGAGTCCGACGTCCTGGTCCTAACCTGCTCCCTCAACGAGCAGACCAGGAACCTCATCAACGCCGACTCCCTTTCCCGCATGAAACCGACGGCCTATCTCGTCAACATGGCCCGGGGCGGCTGCGTCGACGAAAAAGCGCTGATCGAGGCCCTGAATGGCGGCGTGATCGCCGGCGCGGGCCTGGACGTCGTCGAGCAGGAGCCCCTCCCCGACGACAGCCCGCTATGGGACATGGACAACGTGGTCCTGACGCCCCACACCGGCGGCGAGACCCAGGCCTACGAAGACAACGTCATCGACATCCTCCTCGAAAACGTCAACCGGCTCACCTCCGGCCAATCGGCCCTCCTCAACCAGGTCCTGTAGCCGGTCTGCAGTCAAAAAGGCAATCGGGCTGCCGGCTTGTCGGCAGCCCGATTCGTCTTTTGCTAGGAGCGGAGACGCCCGAACCCCAGGCTTACTGGACGGGCGAGAAAACAGCCGGGAGCATGAATTTGGTGTTCATCCCAACAATGTGTGCCCCAATGGGCGGAGGCCAGTCTCCGGCGGCCACGGCGGCGGCCCGGGTCTCGGTCCGGTGATTCATGTCATCGTAGGGCCAGATGTGGATCAGCTTGTTGAGTAGGCCCATGTCCGTGGAGCCGCAGAAGAACAGGTTGGAATGCTTTCGCCTGTCGGGGAGCTTGGCGCCGAAGGCCTCCATGATCTCGGGCATGGAGCCGGCGGTGGCATCGTAGTAGCGCATCTCGTAGAGGGGGCCGTAGCTGCCGGGCTCGATGGCCTTCTGGAAGGGCCCGGGCACGACGATTTCGCTCTCCATCTTGAGGATGAGGTGGCTGGCCTTGGGAGGCCAGTTGGGGTCCTGAGCGGCCGCGGCCCTGATCTCCGACCTCTGCTGGACGTTTTCGTAACCCCAAACGTGGATAACCTGGTTCAGGGGCCCGACCTCGGTATGCCAGAAAGCGGCAAGCCTGGAGTACTTCTCCCGGTGGGGCAGCGCCTCGCCGAAGATCTC
>JAAXHX010000578.1 GCA_012270635.1 Dehalococcoidia bacterium
TTATAAGAATAAGGATAGGGGATGGGTTCCCGATTTCTCGGGAATGACGAGGGGGGTGAGGGGATGGGTGGGGCGGGTGGTGTTAGCGGCGGCCTTGGCCCTGGGGGCGGTGGGGCTGTTCCTGGCGACGGGGGCCACGGGGGAGGGGCAGGAGGCGGCGGAGAGGGTCGATTACCCGGAGCACGGGACGGGGACCGTGGCGGCGTACATAGCCGTGGACCCGGAGGGCGAGCTCATCACGTGGTCGGTGGGGGGGGCGGATGCAGCGCAGTTCGAGATAGACGCCGGGGCCCTGGTCTTCGCCAACCCCCCGGACTTCGAGAATCCCACAGACCACGACAAGGACAACGTATATGAGGTGACGGTGACCGCGGCGGACCCATCGGGCAAGATGGACTCTCAGCAGGTGGAGGTGTGGGTGGAGAACGTGAACGAGGACGGAGAGATCAGCCTGACGACGGTCGCGCCCAAGGAGGGGATTCAGATAGAGGCGACGCTGACGGACCCCGACGGAGAGCGGGCCGACACCCCGACCTTCCCGATCACGGACACGCAGATAGACCAGGACGTCAAGTGGCAGTGGTCCCGGGGGTCGAGGGTGACGGGCCCGTGGACCGACATCCCCGGCCCCGAGGGAAGGATGAGCACCTACACCCCCGGCATGCCGACGGACGCGCCCGCCAACTACGCCTCCGACGCGGGCCTTTATCTCCGGGTCACGGCGACCTACGAAGACGGGCAGTGCCCCTGCGCGACCCGGAAGTCGGCGGAGGCGGTACTCACCAATGCGGTGCTACAGGAAGAGTACGTTCCCATGGCCCCCGTTTTCAGGGATGCCAAGGGGAGGGAGATAGCGGATGGGGAGAGCATAGAGAGAAGCATAGCGGAAGACGCCGCGGTGGGAGCGGAGGTGGGAGAGCCGGTGACGGCCACGGACCCGGGCGAGGACGGGCCGGAGATCCTGACGTATAGACTGGAGGTCAAGCCCGCCAACGCCTTCTACATAGATAGCGACACCGGTCAGATCCACGTCGGCAGGGGGGTCGTGCTGGACTTCGACGATGAAAAAGCCCGGACCCACACCGTCACCGTTACGGCCCAGGACCCGAGCGGGCGGACGGACACCATCACCGTGGATATCACGGTCACGGCGGTGGACGAGCCGCCGACGATTGCGGCAGCGCCCCAAATAGTAACGGTTGCCGAAAACATAAAGACGCAGGTAGGCAATAACCCATACACGGCCACCGACCCGGAGGACGACGCTGAGGACCTGGTATGGTCGTTGTCGGGGGCGGATGCGGCGCAGTTCGAGATAGGAAACGGCGACGACGACCGCGGGTCCCTCACCTTCCAGGAGGCGCCCAACTTCGAGGCGCCCACGGACACGGGTCGGGGCAATGAATACGACGTGACCATAGTGGTCACCGACAGCGGCGGGAACACGGATACGCGGGACGTTGCCGTCAGAGTCACAAACGAACAGGAAGAAGGAACGATTCAACTGTCCCACCCGTATCCCCGAAGCGGCGTTCGGCTGACGGCCACCCTCTCGGACCCCGACACCACATCGGGCAACATAACCTGGACGTTGGCAGTAGGGGGTGGAAAAGCCGAGCCCTTGGATCCCACCTCAAGTTCCGTCTCTCATACCCCTGATGTGGACGACGTGGGCCAGACCCTAACCATAGCCGCTAGCTACATCGATGGAACCGGCGAGCAGGTGCCCGCGAGCGTAACGACCCAAACTGTTCTCAGCACCCCTCCTGATACAAACGAACGACCGGAGTTCGACCCCTCAGGAGTAACCAGGAGCGTCAGCGAGGATGCCGCGGTGGGGACTTCGGTGGGAGGTCCGGTGACGGCCACGGACGCGAATGATGTAGCAGCCCACTTGATCTACTCGCTAAGCGGGACCGGCTCCGAATCTTTCTCCATCGATTCGGCCACCGGACAGATAACGACCGCGGCAATGCTGGACCACGAAACGGTTTCCAGCTACAACTTGACGGTTACGGCCACGGACCCGAGCCTGGACACGAACACCGCGAGGGTAACCATCAGCGTCACCGACGTGAACGAACCGCCGGAGTTCACAGCAGTGGACACCGCCATATCCTACGTGGAGAACGGCACGGACACGGTGGCGACCTACCGGGCCACGGACCCCGAAGGGCAAAGTGTAGCCTGGAGCTTGAACGGGGCTGACGCCAGTTCTTTCTCCATCAACGGCGGAGCGTTGACATTCAGGGACCCCCCTAACTATGAGGCCGGCAGAGACAATGTCTACGAAGTAACAGTGCAAGTCAGCGATGGTCAACTAACTGCCATGAGAGCCGTGACGGTCACGGTCACCAACGTGGACGAACCGGGCACGGTGAGTATATCGGTGGAGCAGCCGGAAGAGGGCATCGAGCTAAGGGCTTCCTTGACCGATGACGACGTCTATAAGGACGAGGATGTAACCTGGCAGTGGGCCTCGTCGTCATCGAGGGGCGGGACCTATACGGACATCGATGAAGGCGGAGAGGCCGCAACATATACGCCAAGCGAGGACGACGTGAGGAGGTTCCTGCGGGCAACGGCCACCTACGATGACGGGCACGGCAGCGGGAAGACGGCCCAAGCGGTCTCGGCCAAAGCGACTCTGAGAGCGGACTACGTGCCTGCGGCACCCGAGTTCCTGGACGCCGATGGCAACAAGATAACCGGGACCGTAAGAATCAGCGTGGCGGAAAATCATGAGTCGGGGACCCAGATAGGGGACCCGGTTACAGCCGTAGACATCGGACGAGAAGACAGGCAAGAGATATTGACCTACACGCTGAGCGGCCCGCATGCGAGCAGCTTCACCATTGAACGCAATACGGGGCAGATCTCGGTTGCCCAGGGTACGGTCCTGGACTACGAGGGCAAGGACCAGGAATACACGGTGACGGTCACGGCCACGGATCCCGGCAACCTGGCAGATACCGTTGACGTAACCATCTCGGTGACAGACGTGGACGAATCGCCCGCGTTCACGCCGGGTGAGGGAGACACCGATATAACTATAGAGGAAGGTGCGACGATACCGGAGGCCAATGCGACCTACGCGGCAACCGACCCGGAGAAGAACGACGGCAGG
>JAAXHX010000579.1 GCA_012270635.1 Dehalococcoidia bacterium
GGTATGGCTATCGAGTGATTCGGGGACCTGAGGCCCGGGTAGCCCGACGGCCAGACCTCGTTGGACTGGTCTCCACCCAGCATGGCTATGTCCCGCTCTCTCCACCACGGAATGCACGAGGCATGAGGCCCGGGCCTGGGGTCGTGGGAGGCCGACAGGTCCCCGGCGTAGCACCGCGCCAGGTGGCCCGTGCGAATCAGCAGGACGTCCCCGGACTCGACCTTCACGCCCTGGGCCTTTTCCGCCTCTTCCAGCTCGTCGGGAAAGACGGGCTCGGGCCCCGAGAGCCACTGCACGCCCCGGAGCCGGGGAATGTCCAGCAGCACTCCCCGGCTCACGAGCCCCTGGGCCATGAGCTCTATTGATTCCGCCTCGGCGCCCGTCCCACTCTTGACGAGGTTGGCCGGAAAACCGTTATACATCCGGCCCTTAGTGAAGATGTGGCACAGGGCGTCGACGTGGGTGATGGAGTTGCCGTGATAGGCCACCCCCAGGAAGTCCCCCGACTCCTCGGCCTCGGGGCCCGCCTCCCCGGTCTCCGTCATGTAGTGGAGCACCTGGGACATGGTCTCTCCGGGAAGGTCCCTGGAGATAGTCCATGAGCAGGAAACGGACATGCCGTCCTCGACCAACCCCGCGGCCTGTCGGCGCTTCTCCTCCGTTACGAGGTTCAGCGTGCCCAGCTGGTCGTCGACGCCCCATCTGCCCCAGTTCGAACATCTATCGGCGTATCCCAGGACCTCCTGCTCGGTTGGGGGAACTCGTTTGTTCATGGGCAGTCCAATGCTCCCGACGGTTTGCAATTCTCTCCCGAGTCCCCGCAAGTCTCGGCCCTACGCAGCGGCAAGTCAATCACGTGGTCGCCGGACGATTCGTAGTTATCCGTCAGGCGAGCATGATCATCTGGTCGGGGGTCATCAGCCATTGGAGCCATCCGCAGCGGGCACCGTCCAGGGACACGAGCCTGAGCTTACATAGGGCGCCCTTCTTCAGGCGAATCAGCCCTGTCGAGTCTCCGCTCACGACCATCGAGACGAAGCTGCTCAGGTGCGGCTCGTGCCCGACAACCATTACCTTGCCCACCGAGGCGTATTTCCCTCTCAGTTCTTCCAGCAGCAGGTAGGGGTGGGCCTTGGGCGTCAGGGCGTTGGACATCGCCAGTCGGCCCGGCGAGGCAAGTCCGTCCCGGACTATCTCCGCCGTTTGTGCGGCGCGCACCAAGGGGCTGGTTATCATCAGGTCCAACGCTAACCCGAGAGCGTTCAAGCCCCGCACCTGCCGGGCCAGCTTGTCCATCCCTTCCAGCGTGAGGGGTCGCTCATCGTCGTTGGGGTATTTGTGCCAGTCCCACTCGTCCGCGACGCCGTGCCTGAGTACGTACAGGTCCATGTTTGGTGATACATCCTCGCGGTATAAGCGCCACGCTCTACAGTGAATCTAGCCGGATAAATCGACAAGGCGGGGTTGCAGGACTTTGACGCTAGAAGCCCCCCCGGATTCCCACCTACGCGGGTCTATGGTTTTGCTTAGGTCTCAAGGCCCGAGACCTCGGCATTATGTAGCGAAGAGGCAGGTGAGGGCAACATCTCCTTGACATTTCCAAGGTATGCCCATATCATCCTCGGCGACATCAAAATCTAATCACTGCCCGTTCAGGTGCCCGCCCAGGGAGAATAGGGAAGGCGGTGAAAAACCGCCGCGGTAGCGCCACTGTAAGCGGGGTTTGGACTCGGAGGCCACTGTCGGAAATCCGATGGGAAGGCCCCGAGACAAGAGACCCACCCGCAAGCCAGGAGACCTGCCTGAACGGAAGGTGACCACTCTCCGCACCAGAGAGGGTCCCTCGGGAATCGGGCAAAAGTCCCGGTCAGAGTGCACCAAGACCTCCGGCGGAGAGACGCAGGAGGTCGTTTTTGTTAAAGGTCGCCGGTCTGGACCGGCTGCGGGGTTACCGCCAATCGGGCATCGCCACCCGACTGGCGGTAGGGACCTCCGTCCTTATTCTGCTGGTCTTGGCAATCGCCCTCGCCTCCCTGAGTCTCGGGCCCGTCAACATACCCGTCGACCGTGTCGCCTCGATCGTCCTGTCCTTCCTCGACCTAGACTTCACGGCCTTTTCCCGCACCGAGCAGCTTATAATCGAGCAGATCAGGCTTCCCAGGATTCTGGTCGGAGGCCTCGTCGGCATGGCCCTGGCCGTCGCCGGGGCAACGATGCAGGGCCTGTTCCGCAACCCCATGGCCGATCCCGGGATCATCGGAGTGTCGGCGGGCGGGGCGGTAGGGGCGGTGACGGCCATCGCCACGGGAATGGCGAGCCTGTTCTTTCTTGCGCTTCCCATATTTGCCTTCCTGGGCGCCATCGCGGCTTCATTCCTGGTCTATGGCATTGCGGCGGTCGGCGGCCGTTTCTCGATGGCTACGTTGCTGCTGGCCGGGGTTGCTGTCAATGCATTCCTGGGGGCGGTGGTCTCGGCGATAGTCATCCTGTCGCTCCACAACGAAGCCATCCGGGAAATCCTGTTCTGGTTTGCCGGAGGCCTCGACTCCCGGTCCTGGGAGCACGTCCGCATTTCGGCGCCCCTCATTCTCGGCGGTGCGGCCGTGATGCTAATCATGGCCCGGGACCTGAACCTGTTGACGCTGGGCGATGACGAAGCCCGCTCCATGGGAGTCCGGGTGGGGACGACGCGCTTGTCTCTCCTCGCTGCTGCGGCCCTGGTGACGGGTTCGGCGGTAGCGGTCAGCGGGATCATCACCTTTGTAGGGCTCGTAACCCCGCATATCCTTCGCCTGGTCCTCGGGCCCGACCACCGGGTCCTCATTCCCATGAGCGCCTTGGGTGGGGCCGTGTTCGTCATACTGACCGATACCGTGGCCCGGACCGTCATCCAACCCGCCGAGTTTCAGGTGGGCGTCCTAACGGCTTTCGTCGGAGCGCCGTTTTTCATCTTTCTGCTAATCAGGAACAAGCGACAGGTCTATTCACTGTAGGAAAAGACAATTGAAAGGAGTCCTCGAACCGATGCTACAGATTCGCCACCTCATAGTTCCCCTGGTACTCATACTGGTGCTGGCGTTGGCGGCATGTTCTTCCGCAACGCCCATCCCAGCCCCGACCTGCTCCCCACCACCCACTCCGGTCCCGACGGAAGCTCCGACCGTAGTCCCTGCTCCCACCCCCACCTTAGCTCCTGTCCCGACGACGGCGCCCACTCCGGCCCCGACCCTCACACCCACGGAAGTTCCTTCCCCCACCGCGACACCCGAACCGCAAGTAAGTGACTTCGAGGGCGTACCAGGCATAGTCGACCCCTACAACTTGGGCTGGCCTCGCGAAGTCGAAGGGCTGAACGGCATTGTCAGCATCCCCGAAAAGCCTGCGCGGATCATCACGGCATCGGTGGGGCACGACGAGGTAACGCTGGCCCTGGTTCCCAGAGAGCGGCTGGTGGGCGTGGGTGGCGCCACGAAAAACGCCACCTATTCCAATGTGGCCTCCCTGGTGCAGGAGATAGCGGATATCAGCCGAGACCCCGAGACGATCATCGCTCAATCCCCCGACGTGGTCGTCACCAGCCCCTTCTACCCGGCGGAGGGCATCGACGCCCTGTCCAGGCTGGGTATTCCGGTAGTGCAGACCGACTTGAGCCAGGGCCCCGAGGCGCGCATAGACAACATCCTGTTCATGGGGTACATATTCGGCGAGGA
>JAAXHX010000580.1 GCA_012270635.1 Dehalococcoidia bacterium
GGCCAGCCGCTTTCGCCACGGCAGTCTCAGGGCCAGTTTCTGCATCATGTCCACAACCTCATTCTGCTGTTTGGGGCTAGAAAGGCCAGCATCAGCGCGTCGGCCTTGTCGGGCGAGGGAAGGCCGCGCTGGCGCATGGCGTCCTTGCCTTCCATCTGGATGCGGCCCTGGCTGTCGTAGCCGTAGCGCAGGGCAGCCAGTTCCCCCACAAGCTGATTGTCTGACGGGATGCTGATGCGGCCCGAGGTGAAGCGCTCGCGCAAGGTCCAGTAGCCCTCGGCGCGAAGGTTGACGAAAAGCCCCTCCTGCCGCGCCTTGTGGGACACGTTGACGCCGCGCACCCGGTGGCCCAGCTCCCGCAGCCGGTCGACAACGCCGGCGCCCACGCCGATTTCGTCCACGTAGACCTGCGCCGGGCTGCATTCACGGATGGCGGCGGACACCCATCCGGTGAGCTGCATAGTGTCCATCTGCCGCAGCACCCGGATGTCCTCGACGCAGTCGCCGCGACGCCTCATGATGACGCTGCGGTCGGTGCCGAAGCGGGCCACGTCCACGGCGAGGATGACTTCCTCACCCCCGCTGGCCGGGAGAACGGGAGTATTGATGCGATGGATTTCACCCCCACCCCAACCCTCCCCCTCAATGGGGAGGGAGTTTGGTACTCCCTCTCCTGGGGGGAGAGGGAGTACCTGTGTTCCTTCTCCCGAAGGAAGCGGGGGCATCGATGTTCCCTCTCCCCCCGGGAGAGGGTTAGGGTGAGGGCGTCCCGTTGCAGCCTCGATGTCGCTGAGGCTGAGCAGAGTGTTCTCGCCCTGCTCGGGGAACTGGCCGAGGACGCGGGCGCGGTAGACCGGGTTCTCCTCGCCCCAGATTTCCCGGCGCTCATCCACCCAGCGAGAGGTGGTCAGGCCGGGGATGACCACCCGACCGGCCCGCACGTTGGGGCTGTCGAGAGCGGAGATGGTGATGGCGCGGTAAATCTGCCGCTCCTCGTAGAAAGCGCGGCGGAAGGCCCCGGCCATGGTGGTGGGGTTGCCGATGAGCAGCAACAGCGGGTCCGCCGAGGTCATCACCGACTCGATGGCCTCGTAGATTTCGTCGCCGACGCCCTCGGCCTCGTCCACCACGATGAACACGTTGGGGCTGTGGAAGCCCTGGAACTGGTCGGCGCTGTCAGCGGACAGCCCCATGGCGTAGCGCTCGTCGGAAAGCTCCCAGCGGGTGTCCAGCATCTTGCCGCCCAGGGTCT
>JAAXHX010000581.1 GCA_012270635.1 Dehalococcoidia bacterium
GTTCAGGATGAAGTCGTCGCCGTCGGGCACGCCGGTAACCGAAACGCCGCCCGCGTCCCAGCGACCGCTGGGCTCGGTGTGGGCCAGGGTCATGATGGCCTGCCCGTCGGCGATCTTGGACAGGTACTCCTGTTTCTGCTCCTCGGTGCCGGCGTCGTTAATGGCCATTCCGGCCACGACGACGGTGTAGAAGTAGGGGCCCGGGACCAGGGCCCGGCCGAACTCCTCCACCAGCACCATCAGGTCCAGGAACTCGAATCCGGCGCCGCCGTACTTCTCCGGGAAGGGCAGTCCCATGAAACCCTGCTCCACGAGCTTCTGCCACAGCTCCGGCGAGTAGCCTTTTTCGTCCTCCTCCATGTCCCGCACCAGGGTCTTGGGGCACTCCCGCTCCAGCATCTCCCTGGCGGTGCGCTTGAGCATTTCCTGTTCTTCGCTAAGGCCCAGGTCCATCTTGCTTCCTCCTTGCCGTTATGGACGTTTCCGTTTCATGCGGAGCATATTCGATATTCGCCCCCGATCCCCGCTCATGCAGAGCCGCTCGAAATATGAGCGAACTCCAAGTCCTTGGATTCACGCCACGGCGCGTCCAAGGCAGGTTCGGGGCCGGGATGACGGCAGGCTCCCCTACGTCCCCCTGGGCAGCCCGAGGCCCCGGGTGGCGATTATGTTCCGCTGTATGTCGCTGGTTCCACCGGCTATATTAACACCAATGGTCTCAAGATACATGTGCCGCATCCCGCCCTCCAGCGCCGCGTACTTGGAATCCGCCGCCAACTGGCCGGTCAGGCCCATGACCTGCATCCCGATTTCGCTGAATCTCTTCAGCATCCCGGTGGCATAGACCTTGGCGATGGATCCCTCGGAGTCGGGGGCCTGGCCCTGGGTCGCGAGCCATGCTACCCGGTAGCAGAGCATCCGGGCAACCTCGATGTCGATGGCCGCGTCGGCGAGCTTGTGGCGCACCCGGGGGTCGTCCATGAGGGCCGAGCCGTTCACTTGCGTCTCTTTCGCATACCGGACGAGCTCTTCCAGGGCCCGACGGGCGGCCGCGGGCCACTCGATGGTCGAGCGCTCAAAGCCGAGAAGGGTCACGGCCACGTA
>JAAXHX010000582.1 GCA_012270635.1 Dehalococcoidia bacterium
AAGTCGGGGCATCCGGTGAAGATAGTCATGACTCGCTCCGAGGAGATCGAGAGCACGGGCCCTACCCCCGGGTCCTACATCAAGGTGAAGATGGGCGCCACCAAGGACGGCAAGCTGACGGCGGCGCAGGCCTACCTGGCCTACGAGGCGGGCGCATATCCTGGCTCCCCAGTGGGCGCCGGCGCCCTCTGCGTCTTCGGCCCCTACGACATCCCAAACGTCTTGATCGATGGGCTGGACGTGGTCGTCAACAAACCCAAGACCGCGGCCTACCGGGCTCCGGGGGCTTCCAACGCCTCCTTCGCCTCCGAGACCATAGTCGACGAGCTGGCGGCCAAGGTGGGCATGGATCCCATCGACTTCCGCCTGAACAATGCCTCCAAAGAAGGCGCCCGGAGGGCCGACAGCGTACCCCACCCGAAGGTCGGGTGCATCGAGGTGCTCCAGGCCATGAAGGACCATCCCCACTGGAACACCCCCCTGGAGGGCGAGAACCGGGGCCGGGGCGCGAGCATCGGGTTCTGGATGAACTTCGGAGGGCCTGCCAGCTGCACCATCAAGGTGAACGCGGACGGTACGGTGGCCCTACGGGAAGGCTCCCCCGACATCGGGGGGACGCGGACGACCATAGCCATGCAGGCCGCCGAGGTGCTGGGCATCCCGGCCGAGAGCGTCCAGCCGGGCGTCGTGGACACCGACTCGGTGGGATACACCAACGGCACGGGCGGCAGCAGCGTCACCTTCAAGCAGGGACTGGCCGCCCACGACGCGGCCCAGGACGTAAAGGGGCAGATGATAGCCCGGGCCGCTACCATCTGGGACATGGCCCCCGACTCCATAAAGTTCGAGAAGGGCGTGTTCTTCTCCGAGTCGGACCCCGAGCTGAAGATGAACTTCGCCGAGCTTGCCTCCAAGATCGAGGAGACGGGCGAGCCGGTGGTCGGCGTGGGCAACGTGCAGGCCACCAAGGCCGGGGCCGCCTTCGCCGGCTGCATGGCGGACGTGGAGGTCGACCGGGAGACTGGCAAGGTGAAGATACTGCGCTTCACCATAGTGCAGGACGTGGGCAAGGCCATCCACCCCAGCTACGTGGAAGGGCA
>JAAXHX010000583.1 GCA_012270635.1 Dehalococcoidia bacterium
GGGTCTCCTCGGGCGGCCATTCAAGGCAATCGGCGATGACTTGGTCAATCATATCTCGGGTGACGTGAGGCATGGCGATCAGGTGGGCGATGTCGTCCAGCGGCGCCAGCTGCCATTGGAAGAGCACGTACGGCGAGGGGCGGGGGAACACCACCGTGGCACTGTTCTTCGCCCGCCAGGCCGGAATCCCGTTCGCGTTGAACTGCTGCACCGCGTATTCGGCGGTGTCCAGCATCTGCGCCACCATCCGCCGAAACCCCTCCCGACCGTTCTTGGTCAGCGAATACCAGATGATCATTGGCGTAAACGCGTTCCGGGACCCGAGCAGCGTCGTGTCCAGCGCGCCCACGTACTCGATGGCCCTACCGATCTGCGCCGTATACTCCCGCTTCGTCACCACTACGCCGCAGGGCAGCGGCGACCCGATCATCTTGTGCCCCGATATCGCGATGCTGTCGATGCCGCTGTCGAAGCCGAAGGGCTGCGGGTCGTCGACGAAGGGCAGGATCATCCCGCTCAGCGCCGCGTCGGCGTGGATGTAGGAGCGCGGCAGCGCCAGGTCCTCGATGATGCCGCGAATCCGGTCCAGGTCGTCCACCGCGCCCTTCATCGTGGTGCCGATGTTGGCCACGATTAGCGCTGGCGCATCGCGGTTGATCCGTATCGACTCCCGCAGGTCGTCGTAGTCGATCTCCCCGTTCGCCTGACTGCGGATCATGATGTTGCGCACCTTCAGAACGTGCAGTATCTTCAGCACCGAGTAGTGCGTGTCCTGGGAGAAATAGGCCACCGGCTCCCGCAGCATCTCCCGACCCACGTAGATGCCGTACATGTTCCCCTCGGTGCCGCCCGTGGTGACGTATCCCCAGGCCTCTTCGGCGGGCAGCCGTACCATCTCCGCGATGGTGTGAACCACCTCCCGTTCCGTCTCATGCGTGTTCGACTGGTAGCGTGAGTAACCGAACGGGTCGCCTATGTTGTTCGCGGCGAAGGCCAGCAGCGGATACAGCGCGGAGTAGTCGAAATTCTGGTTGACCGGGTAGCCCGCGGAAAAGGGGCTCAGCAGCTCGAATTCCGAACGCACCTGATGAATGCGTTCGTCCAGTTCAGATTGGGTCACGAGACCCTCCGTCTAAAGCGTTCAATCCAGTATATCCTATGTATTTGAGAATGTTCAGGCCCGACAAGGGGCGTCTTCTCCCAGGTGGCGTCATTGCGCAGAGTACTATACGGAATCACTGCCAAGGCGATCAATTCCCTTCAGCCCGGTGGTCAGGGCAGTGTTCCTTAAAGCCCCGTAAGCCCCCGACCCAACTCCCGGGCCAGCGCCTCGTCCCCCGACACCACCACCCGCCCCGACGCCATCGCATCTTCCATCTTCAATCGAGCGCAGACCATCAGCGTCAACGCCTCGCTGTTGCAGCGCAGCGTCGCACTGGGTGCCTCCGGGGCCTTCTCCCCGACAATGAGGTCGGGCATGACGCCCCCGTCGGTCAGCTCGAACCTGAACCGCGCCGGCCCCGACGGGGCCATCCGTGCCAGTGTCTTCCCCCCGATGGCCAGCGTCGCCGGCAGTGCCGCCTGGTCGATGTGGTAATCGGAATCCAGGGGAGAAAGGGCGTCCCAGCCGTGGATGGCCAGCTCGTTCACCACCAGGTCTACAAAGTCGGCCACAGTCATCGGCCCCCACGGGTGCCAGCACGGCTTGCCGTAGTCGTTGGGGCCCAGGGAGTCGACCAGCTCGAACACTTCCTGGTAGTTCTGGTGAAAAGCGTCCAGGAGCCCGTTCCCCAGCTTCTCCCGCAGCGAGACGGCGCCCTGGGCAATCACCTCCGACATGGGCGGCGTGTCGGGCGCCTGGCGTCGACGGGCGCCACCGGGCATGGTGTCGTCGCCGGCCAGGCCTCGGGCCATCATGTTCCTCTGGAACTGGACCACGAACGTGAGATGGGCGACCACGTCCCTCACTTGCCACCGGTCGCAGGCGCTGGCCCGGGCAAGGTCCTCGGGGGACATGGCCCTCAGCCGGGACTCCAGCCTCCCCGACTCGATCTTCGCCGCTTCGATATGCCCCTTAACCCGGTCCACTGTCATGTCCCCTCACTCCATTCAACCGTCGACGCTCGGGCTCCTCTAATTTCACGCCCGCCCCGAAACTCATCCAAACGGCGTAAGTGTATTGAACGCGGCGCGGCAGAACAACCCATGTCTCACAAAATGGGAGGACCGAGGGGGATCCCCCTTGAACAACGAGCGTAGGAGATGCCGTCAGGCGGCATCTCCTACAATCAAATAACAGGGTGGGTGGGCGGGAACCTATTTCCTTGTATAATCCCCCGAGTCCTATCGA
>JAAXHX010000584.1 GCA_012270635.1 Dehalococcoidia bacterium
GCCGAGGGCGAGCGCTTCATGGGCAATCCCCGCAATCCCTACTACGCCCCCAACAAGATGGAGCTCGCCTCCCGGGACGTCGTATCCCGCGCCGAACGCGTCGAAATCGACGAGGGCCGCGGCGTCGACGGCGCCATCCTCCTGGACTGCCGGCACCTCGGCAGGCAGAAAATCCTCGAACGCCTCTCCCAGATCCGGGAGCTCGGCGTCCAGTTCGCCGGCGTCGACATCGTGGATGAACCCATCCGCATTGTGCCCGGCATGCACTACCAGATGGGCGGCATCCAGACCGACGTCAACGGCGCAACCTCCATCGAGGGCCTCTACGCCGCCGGAGAGTGCGCCTGCATCAGCCTTCACGGCGGCAACCGGCTCGGGGCCAACTCCCTGCTGGAAACCGTGGTATTCGGCAGGCGCGCCGGGCTCACTTCCGCCGAATACGCCTCCTCCGTCCACCAGCCCGTCATCTCCAACGCCATCAAGTCTGACGAAGAGGCCCGCATCGATGCCATCCTAAAGCGCGACTCCAACGGGGACCCCCCCGCAGCCATCCGCCTCGCCATGGGACAGTCCATGCACAAGAACGCCGCCGTATTTCGCGATGCCCAGGGCCTCGAGGAGTCCCGGGAGACCCTGGGCCAACTCAAGGAGCGCTACGCCCACGCTTCGATTAACGACAAAGGGAAGGTCTTCAACTACAACCTGCTATCCTACCTGGAGCTGGGATTCATGCTCGATTGCGCCGAGACCATAGTCGCCGGCGCCATCGAGCGCAAGGAAAGCCGGGGCGCCCACACCCGCACCGACTACCCCCAGCGGGACGACGAGAACTGGCTCCGCCACACCCTCGTCCGCCTCCAGGAGGGCGAACCCCGCATCGACTATCTGCCCGTTACCATCACCCGTTGGCAGCCCCAGGCCCGGACCTACTAACCGACCGCAACGCGAGGAGAGATGGAAGTCGCCCTGAAAATCAAACGCTTCAACCGGGAGTCGGGGGAAGGCCCCTACTACCAGGACTTCAAGGTCGAGTGCCAGGAGCACGAGATGGTCCTGGACGCCCTCATAAAGGTCCGCGAGTACCAGGACCAGTCCCTCGCCCTGCGCTGCTCGTGCCGCAGCGCCATCTGCGGCTCCTGCGCCATGCGCGTCAACGGCCACGCCGGCCTGGCCTGCAACACCAAGATAACCGACGCCCTCGCCCGCACCGACACCATCGTAGTCGAGCCCGCGGGCAATACCACCGTAATCAAGGACCTCGTTGTAGATGCCAAGCCCTTCTGGGAGCGAATCGGCAAAATTCAACCCTGGCTCTCTCCCACCGGCCCCACCCCCGACCACGAGTACATCGTGGACAACGCCGACATGCTCGCCCTCAACCAGGTCATGGGCTGCAT
>JAAXHX010000585.1 GCA_012270635.1 Dehalococcoidia bacterium
CCATGCGCACCGTGGAGGAGATGGAGAACGCGGGAGTCTCGGCCCTCACCATCGAGGACACCGTCCTCCCGACCCCTTTCGCCTCGGGCCCCGACCAGCAACTCATCTCCATCGACGAGATGACTGGTAAGCTCAAAGCGGCTTTAAGAGCGAGGCACGACGAGTCCCTGGTCATCATCGGGAGAAGCATTGCAGGCCCGGACTCGGTTGAGGAGCGCGCCCGCTCTTATGCCGGCCTGGGCGTCGACGCCCTGTTCTTCACCGGGGTCTCCACCATTGCGCAACTGGAGCGCATCCATAGGGATACGTCCCTTCCGCTGCTCACCGGCTCCCGTGCCCCGGAGCTAGACGATCTGGACAGGATGGCCTCGGCAGGGGTGCGTATAGCCCAGAAAGGGCACCTTCCAATACGCGCCGCGATGAAGGCCTTGTACGATACCTACAAGGCGCAGAGATCGGGGCTGGGCGCTGGTGAACTCGGGGATGCCCTAGCCCCCGAGGAGACCATGAATATCGCTCTCGGCCAGGATGCCTACAACAGGTGGAAGTCCGAGTTCCTGGCCGGGCCGAACGAATAGACAATCGCGTGCCCTACAAGGCCCTGCCGGAGCAGGACATGGTATCCTGACGCCATCCATCCAGTCACCATTACACTTACATGGATGATAGCGAGATCACTTCCGTCCTTCTATAGTCTATGGCTAGTATGGCGATAAGGTGAGTTGACATGGTATGTGAGCGAATAGTCAAATGCAGCTTAGCGATAACATTAGGATTGATCGTCCTAGTGGCAGTGGCGTTGTCTGGCACAACTGCGTCCGCCACTTCGCATTCGTGTTCCAACGGCACTGCGGTTCCATCGCCCGAAACCAACGCGGAATTGGTCGGAGACTGCGCCAATCTAATGGCTGTGAAGGACGCACTGGACGACACAGCCAGCCTGAACTGGAGCTATGACCGAGCAATCACGAATTGGGAAGGGGTCACGGTAGGAGGCAGCCCGAAGCGGGTCACCAGGCTGCGGCTCGCCAATGTGGGCGCATCGGGCAACATCCCGACGGAGTTGGGATCTCTGTCCAACCTCACC
>JAAXHX010000586.1 GCA_012270635.1 Dehalococcoidia bacterium
TCACCCTGCTCGATACCGGTTTGAACATCTTCTCATTCATCTTCTTGGTAATGTATTCCCTGAGGTGTAAGACAAAAGCAGACCTACATAGTTTACTACCGGCACAACTTGTCCCGAAGGGGATTCTCCGGGCTAAGCGGGTGTACCGACTCTACACTCTCCAACTCATCTAACGTCTGTTTCAAAGCGACTCGGAATTCCGGACTACAGAATTCCAGAGCGTCGATAATCTGACGCACAAACTTATCGGCACCCGAGGAGCCTCGTTTAGGGCTTCTATCGGCGTAAGCCCAAAATACGGGAATCCAAGAAACGTCCATCAGGTTTTGCAAGTCCTCCTCAGACTTGACAGTAATCTCGACAACGTCTACACCGCGCTTCTGCAACTTGTCCAGCTTTTCTGTTTTTGCAGCATCGGGAGGGCTTGATACAATGACCTCTATGATCCGTATCGGTTTTGAGGTGTCTTCACCATATAGAACGAGATCTGGGATGATACCCCCAATGATGTCCCATTCTGGGTCCGGTATCTTCACGCTCAGAACACCTTCGCACAAGTCGTGAGACAGCTCACCGCCGGGGTTTAGCCTAACCCGCATGGAGCGCTTTCGTTCATCACTCTTTCTCTCCTTTCCCGCGCCCGGGTTTCGCTGGCCCACTACAGTCCGGTCAAACATTAACCCATCGTAGAGTGCGGCCACTGTACGTTCGTGAAGCCAACTTACGGGGCTCTCGGGTGTGCCTACGTTCCGCATTGGGTTAGTCTCGGCAGTCATATTCTACCCTCCCTTACATTCTCAACTGGTCATGCGTCAGAATCTGCAACCCATAGCACATCGTCAATCGTTAGATGGTTCGTGTCAGCCAATTCGATTCCCATCAGCTATTAGATATCAGATAAATAAACCCAACAAAAAACCCGCCCCAAAAAGGGACGGGTCGTGGCCCGCGGTACCACCCTTATTGTCCGCCGTAGGCGGACCTCCTCGCTAGGGCGCCAGCCCAACTTCCGGGTCCGAGGCCCTCGCTCCTGTAACGGGGAGCGACTCCGGCCACGCCTACAGGCCGCCTTCGGCGGGTTTCGGGTGGCGGCTCGGGAGGGATTTTCGGGGCCGGGCTCCGGGCCTGCTTTCACCGGACCAGGCTCGCTGACCGCAGCGTCGCGCCCCTACTTGTCTCCGTCTTTGCCGATAACGTGTTCAGGCCCAGGCTAGGAGGAACGGAACAGGGGAAGGCTGGCTTCCTCCGGGAGGCGGGCCTTTATGGCTTCCTTTATCTCCTCGTTGCTCGGGAACCGGCCCGTCTCCAGCTTGGAGAAGACCAACTCATCATCGATCTTGACCTCGAACTTGCCCTCTGTGGCCGTGACGATCTTGAGGGTCTCGATGTCGTAATCGTACTCCCTCATCACCTCTTCCGTCAGACTGACGGCTTCGGGGAGGTAGTTTCACATAGTGCAGTATTCGATCTCTACGTTCAGCTTCTTTGCCATCCGTACCCCACCTCCTTTCTACTGGCTAACTGCCGGGGTCGCCGTCCAAAGGCGAAGGACATTATATCTCACCTTGGCTCGGGCGTCATTCCGCGCCTCTATCCCTATCATTCCGGTCCCTCCGACCCCCGGCTCCCTCTCTTCATCATTCCACGCCTCTCTCATCCGTCTTCCCGGCCCCCGAGCCGGAATCCATCTCCTCCCCCCGTATTCCCGACACCCGAGCACCCCGACCCCGCTCACCCTGAGCCTGTCGAAGGGTCGAGCGGACTCCACCTGTGCCTACATCCCGTCCCCTCCCCCCCTCACACCGGTATCACATACAGAAAGTCCTGCTCTCCTTCCGAGACCAACCCCACCATGCCCGCATCCAGCGTAACCAGCTGTCCACCGCGCTCCATGGCTGTGGCCAGCAGCACGGCATCCGTGACCTGCCTGTATCCCTGTAGGCGAATTCCTATCGACTCCGGCAAGTGCACTATGGACCGGTCCAGCGGCCAAAAAGTATGATTCCCCAGCCGCATCAGACCTTTCAGTGCATCAATGGCATCAAGAGGAGTAATCGTGTCCCGTACCACCGTCGGATTGCAGGAGAGCCGTACAAAGCCTGATTCCGTCAGGGTGCAGGTTGCCCAACCTCTCCAGCGACGCTCCTTGAACCAGGCGCTGGCGGCTACATGATGCAGATGATTAGACCAGGCTAAGGCCAACAGGACATTTACGTCCAGCAGCGCGGTCACGGAAATTCTTCCAGCGCCTTGTACACATCTTCACTACTGAATGGTTCGGCATTGGGGTTTATGGGGAAAAAGGGTATGTCACCACGTTTGGTAGTTGTGCTCGCCCCACCCCTGAATCCCCGGCGCGCCAGTTCCGACACCGCACTCCCGATGCTGCACCCCTTCCTCGCTGCCAAGGCCCGGGCCACCGACAAAACGTCGTCGTCTATGGATAATGTAGTTCGCATGACAACATCATAGCATCGCAACATCAACCGGTCAAGATAGCAACCTTCTCCTGCAATGGAGCCTTTGCCCAACCTGTGTCGGAGGGGCCGACCCCACTCCCCCCCTGACCCTGTCTAAGGGTCGAACAAACTCCACATCTACCCCTCCCCCTCCCCTATCTCCCCCCACCCTCGTGCGTTATCATTGGCGTGGATATGCTGGACCTCAAGGCCCTCACCCTGCTCCAGAAGAGGATAATCTTCACCGTCGGCCTGGTGGGTGTCGCCGCTATCGTACTTGCCCTTACAAACCCCTTCGCCGGGGAGACGGAAGTGATGACCGAAGACGGCGCCATGGTCATGCTCGGCGCTGCCGAGAACACCAACCTCGGTGGAGGGGCCTACGAGGTCGGCACCGACGTGGGCGACGCCGCCCCCAACTTCACCCTCGCCAACGCCGCCGGTGAAGTCGTCAGCCTGGAAGAGTTCGTCGGCGAGAAGGCCGTGATCGTCAACTTCTGGGCCAGCTGGTGCACCTTCTGCCTAGAGGAGATGCCCGACCTGGAGGCCGTGGGTCGGGAGTTCAGCGACGACCTGGTAATCCTGGGCATCAACAACCAGGAGACCCCGCAGCAGGGCGAGCCCTTCGCCCTCGCCCGGGGCGTCACCTACCCCCTTCTCTACCTCCCCCGTGACGACCAGATAGTCAAGGCGTATCAGGTACTGGCCATGCCGACCACCTACTACCTGGACGTCGACGGCATAATCGTCGACCGGAAGCTGGGCTTCGACGCCCGTGAAGAGATCCGTCGTCGCGCCCTCCTCGCCATTGAGAACTGACCATCCCCGTGGAATGGATTCCCGATCAGAGTCGGGAATGACGGGAAGGGGAGAGGCCGATCACGCTGTCCAAAGATGCGCCTCTGGCGTGAGCCTATCGAAAGGGTCCAAGAACGGAATGGGCGGAACGACGCCTCCGCAAATCCTCACCATACAATCCACTAAACTCCTCCTTCTGACCGCCCTCCTGATGGCCGTCCTAGTCATATCCGCCTGCGGAGGCAGCGCTCCCTCCTCCGTCCCCTCTCCCTCGATGGAAGGGGGACAAGGCGAGGGTGAAGCCCCCACCGCCGAGGCCCCCGAACAGCCCTGGCCCATGCCCGACGCCCAGACTCCCCTCCCCACCCGGCCCTTGGCAACACCCACTCCCGTCCCCACACCAGACTTCGACCCAGCCGCGTACTTCGCCCGCTCCGACCCCACCGGCAGGAATCCCTGGCGCACAGACTTCTCCAAGCACTCCGTCGACTACGCCGAAATCCTTCTCGGCCAGGTCCGCGACGGCATCCCCGCCATCGACAACCCGAAGTTCGGACCCGTTTCCCCTGCCCCCGACTGGCTCGCCGACCGGGAGCCCGTCATCGCCCTGGAAATCGATGGCGACGCCCGCGCCTATCCCCTCCAGATCATGACCTGGCACGA
>JAAXHX010000587.1 GCA_012270635.1 Dehalococcoidia bacterium
AGGCCGTAGCGTTCCAGGGTGCCGGGAGAGAAGTTCTCGGTGACGGCGTCGGCCCAGCGGACCAGGCGATGGAGGACGGCCTTAGACTCGGGGTTGGAGAAGTCGACGCTGATGCCGTATTTATTGGAATTGTAGTTGGCGAAATAGCCGCTGCGGTTGATTCCGGGAACCCCTTTCGCATTGGGAGACGCCGTTCTCAGCACTTCGACGCGCCTATGGGACTCCACCCTGACCACCGTGGCGCCGTGGTCGGCGAGGTAGCGGGTGGTGAGCGGCCCGATGGCAACCCAGCAGAAGTCAAGCACCTTCAAACCTTCGAAGGGTCGGGTCTGCCGTCTTTGCCGGGGCCTCTTCGCCTTTCTTCGACTACCGCTGTCAAGGACTTCCTCGTTGTGCTCACCGAGGTAGGGCGCGCGGCATCTCGGGCCCAAGGCGGCGAGGGTGGACTTGATGAACGGGCCCGGATATTGGAAAGAGCGGCCTTCCCTCGGGTGGTCTATGCGTCTGAAGAATTTTCGGGCCGTTAGCTGGGGGTCGGAGAAGGCGTCCTGGGCGTTGCCTACGGGGAACATGAGGATGCCGCGTTCAAAGGCGCCTCTGTACAGCTCGGACTTGGTATGGGAGAGGAAGAAGGGGGCGATAGCCGCGTCCAGGCTCTCGTGGACCGCATCGGACAGCTTTCCCGGGTCGACGACCCGCCAGTCAATCTCCGTCTCCAGGTCGGGGTTGAAGCCCTCTTCCGCCATCCAGCGAAACAGGGCGTTGGTGCGCTCGCCGAGGACTCCCCCCGAGAGGAAGAAGGAAACGAAGCCGTCCCCACAGGGCCATGTGGTGCGGACCTGTCGCTCGCCGCCCATGCCCCGATAGCTGCCCCGGCGCACGACGTTGATCCGGTTCAGGCCCCAGGTGGCGGGGGCCTCGGAGAGGACGCGGGCCACGGCCTGCTGCCCCGATACGTCCACGTGCTGCCCCTCTCCGGTGGCGAGCCGGTGGAAGTGGGCGACCATCGCGCCCACCGCCCCCGAGGCCCCGGTCAACGGGCCGAACTGGGGTTGGGTTATCCTCACCGGCGGCCTGTCCGGGTCTCCGGTGAGAAAGGTGAGGCCCCCCATGGACATTCCGACCAGGTCGGGGCACTGGAACCGGGAGTAGGGGCCGGTCTGCCCGAAGGGGGTCATGGACACCATAACGAGAGCCGGGTTCAGGGCCCTCAGGGTCTCGTAGCCGAGGCCAAGGGAGTCCAGGCAGCCAGGAGGAAAGGACTCCAGCAGGAAGTCGGCGTCGGCGGCCAAGTCCTTCAACCTAGCGGCGTCTGACGGAGAGGAGATGTCCAGGGTTACGCTGCGCTTTCCTGCGGCGTAAGCCCACCACACCAGGCTGCGCTCGGGATGCGAGTCGTCCTTGTAGAAGGGGCCGAGTCTACGAACGGGGCTGCCTTCGGGCGGTTCGATGGCGATGACATCGGCGCCGAGGTCGGAGAGGATTTT
>JAAXHX010000588.1 GCA_012270635.1 Dehalococcoidia bacterium
GCCATTATGGCCACGCTCCCCATGGCCGCGCTCAGGTAGTCGGGGGTCCATACGGGAGGGCCCGCGGGTTCCGGGTCGTCGGGGTAGGACCACAGGTGATAGAGGCCGGTGACGCTCATGGCAATGGACGCCATGCCGAGATAGTCCCGCCGAGACCCGGATAGCCCGAAGCCCGGCAGCCTGGCCATGATGATGTCCTCTCGCAGCGCCTTGAGCTCCTCGTACCCGAGACCCCAGCCTTCCATCACCCGGGGGCTGAAGTTCTCCACTACAACGTCGCAATGAGGGACCAGCCGCCGGATGACCTCCCTTCCCTCTTCGGCGCCCACGTTCACGGTAACGCTCCGCTTGTTCCGGTTGACGTCGGCGAAGGTCACCTTCTGTTGCAGGATGATGCTCGGGTCCAAGCCGGGCCGGGCGCGGCCCCTCTGCTGTCGGGCCTCCGACTCGACCTTTATCACCTCGGCCCCGTTCTCTCCCAGGATCTGCGTTAGAACGGGCCCCGCAATGGCGAACCCGAAGTCCAGGATGCGTATGCCCTGAAGCGGCAGTCCGGGCCCCGCCCCGATGTTCGAGGAGGGGTTTGTATGGATTGCACGGGCATCTTCATCTTCAAGTGTCAAACCCCCTAAAACCTCTGCGTTATGTCGACCCACTTCGGGGGCAGGCCTGAAAATGCGGCCGGGAGTGACGCTCATTCTAAAGGGGCTGCTCACCAGCCGGTTCGTGCCTGAATCCGGCTGCTCCACGTCTACGAAAACCTCTCGCTCGATGGCATAGGGGTCCCTCGTGAACTCATCGGGGCGGTTTATCGGGCCAATGGGAATGCGGTGCTGCTGTCCCTCGCGGAAGAGATGTTCCTTGGAATGCCTCCGCATGAAGTCCAGCATCTGCGGCTCGATGAACTCGACGTGTTCGTTCCTGACGTGACGGTTCTCCCATATCGGGTCCCGGAGGGACTCCGGCTGACCCATCCATTCGAGAAGGTTGCGCCAGTGCGCCCGGGGGATGATCACGATGTGGCAATAGCCGTCGCTGCTGGGGTAGACGCCCTCCGGCATTCCCCCGCCCAGGGGCCCGCGGTTGCCTTCCCGCACCAGCGACACCCCATTGGCGCCGTAGTTGACCACCACGTGCTGTTGAGAAGCGTTCACCTCCTGGCAGGAGACCTCCACCCTCTGCCCTCGGCCCGTGCTCTCCCTATGCCTCAGCGCCAGGAGCAGCCCGAACGCGGCAAAGGTCGAAGCCAACTGGTGTGGCTGGTACTCGGGTTCCGCTAACGGGGGGCTATCCGGTGAACCGCACAGGTGCATGACTCCACCGAGGGCCGAGACCACGATGCTCGGCGCCTTGAACCCGCCGTAAGGCCCATCAAGCCCGAGCCCCGTGATGGAAGCGAGGACCAGCTCTGGGTTCTCGCTTATCAGGCCCTCGTAGTCTATCTCCTCGCTGGGGGAGGTCTCGATTATGGCGTCCGCGGATAGGGCCAGTTGCCTGAAGGCGGCCCGGTCCTCGGCGCCGCTCAGGTCCAGGGCAACGCTCTTCTTGTTCGTGTTCAGGTTGATGAACCGCAGGCCGGCCCGGTCGCCCGGCGGCCCGTGACCGAACGGGGCTGTCCGTCTTGCAGGATCGCCTTCGGGAGGCTCCAGCTTTATGACCTCCGCCCCGAGGTCGGCGAGTAGGCGTCCACACAGCTGCCCTTCCACCCCGGCCATGTCGATGATCCGTATACCGTCCAGGGCCGTCTTCATCCGTCGGTTCCCGACTTGCCTCCCGGCCTCCGCCCTTGGGGCTTCGTTCTGTAGCCCCCGGTGTGGTAGTCCCACGAAATCAGCTTGGACACCTCCACCGTTATCAGCACGGGGTCGATGGACTCCTTTAGCGACTCTGCATACTTCAGCCCTGCGTCGGGGCCGAGGTACCTGGTGCATATCCGCTCGATATACTCCGCGGCCCGGGAGTCGGATTCCTCCACCCGACCCGTGCCGCATATCGTGACGTGCTTATAGGGGTAGTGGTCGTCATCGATGAGAAAGACCATTCTCGGGTCTTCCTCAAGGGCCGAGGCCCTGGGCGCAGCCCTGCCGCAGAAGAAGAATAACTTGCCGCCTTCATACAGGTACCACGTGGCAACGAGATAGGGGAAGCCGTCCGGGCTATTCGAAGCGGCCCTGGCTATTCGGGGCTCGGCCAGGAACCGTTGGGTTTCTGTCTCGGACATTTTTATGGCGCTACCATCTCCCGTTCATCCATTGTTGCCTTGATGCTTCCCCCTCATTTCACCGGCGCGAGACGCGCCTGGGACACGTGGAAAGATACATTCCCGGTCAGGTCGACGGCTCGGCAACCGCGCAGGGACGCAAGGCATTCACTATGGCCTCTCGCCCGAAGGGGCCAGGCTAGAATATCGCCAGTGGATTGGCCGGGGACCCGGTGGCGTTGTGAAATCTCAGGGGCGCTATGACCATCATGAACTCCCACCGGTTTCGTCGTGCACAGGCCTCCGACAGATCCTCCAGGTTGGCATTGTCGATGAGCCAGAGCCCCAGGTGGGGTATGGCTATCGAGTGATTCGGGGACCTGAGGCCCGGGTAGCCCGACGGCCAGACCTCGTTGGACTGGTCTCCACCCAGCATGGCTATGTCCCGCTCTCTCCACCACGGTATGCACGAGGCATGGGGCCCGGGCCTCGGATCATCGGACGCCGACAGCTCCCCCGCGTAGCACCGCGCCAGGTGACCTGTGCGAATCAGCAGTACGTCCCCCGACTCGACCCTCACGCCCTGGGCCTTTTCCGCCTCTTCCAGCTCGTCGGGAAAGACGGGCTCGGGCCCCGAGAGCCACTGCACGCCCCGGAGCCGGGGAATGTCCAGCAGCACTCCCCGGCTCACGAGCCCCTGGGCCATGAGCTCTATTGATTCCGCCTCGGCGCCCGTCCC
>JAAXHX010000589.1:0-1315 GCA_012270635.1 Dehalococcoidia bacterium
AACAGGCCCATGGTGTGGTTCTTGAACCGGTTGTGCAGGTCGGGCAGCTTGCCGGGCATGGCGTCGTAGATGCGGAGCTCCTGAACTGCGGTCTTGAACTTGGGCTCCGGCGAGTAGGGGGTGAGGCTCATAAACGAATTGAGAACCTGGGCCACGATGGGGCCGCTGGCCTCGGTCTCGGCGCGGACCTCGGCCCAGGCCTTGTCGGCCTGGAAGGCGGCCCACTTCTCGGCGCGGTCGGCCAGGCCGTCGAACGAGAGGATGTAGGTGAGCTGGTTGCTGGCGCCAATCTCGTCGGTCCAGAACCCCATCATCCCGATCTCGTATTGCTTGAAGAACCCCATGGTATGGTTGGCGAAACGGGCGTTGATGTCGGGGAGCCTGCCGGGGACGGCCTTGTAGATGCGGGACTCGTAGATCATTTTCTCTCTCCTCTAGTGTCTGTTAGCGCAATAGCCACCCTGGTAGTTGCCCTGGGCGGGTGGGCGATGTCCAGGTGGCGTTACTTTCTCTCGATGAACTCCAGTTGCACGCCCTCAGGCCCTTCGAAGAAAACGACGCGCCGGTCGCCCGAGACCATCGCCTCCTCCAGGATGGTGGCTCCGTTGGCCTTGAGCATGTCAATCATGCCCTGGATGTCGTCGGCATCGATGGCTATGTGCTCCATGCCATACTTCTGGTCGCGGGTCTGGGACTCTATGTGCTTGGTCACGTTGAGTGTCAGGCCGTGCAGGTCGAGGCGGACGCCGACCTCGCCCACGTCGGCGATCTTGGTGGCGCCCAGGGTATCGATGTAGAACTGCGCCGTCTTGTGCGGGTCGGGCGACTTGAGGTGCACGTGGTTCAGGCTGAGGGCCATACGGGGCCTCCTTGAGGTTGGATCTTGTGTGCTGGAACGGTGCGAAATTGTGGGGCAGCTACATCCGGCAGAATAGTTTACCCATTCTGGTGCGTCAAGCTGGGGCTGCCGGCGAGGACAACCAGAGGAAAAGACGCGCCCCAGGATTCCCGACATTTGTGCCGAAATAGTTGTACAACACATGAATTTACTGGACTTGTTCCGGGTCGAGGGATTTAGCGGCCCGTAGCAGGGCTATTTTCATCTCTGCCCGTCGACCAACCTCAATCTCTCCTCCGATGAAAGGTGAGTTCCTGTCGCCGCATTCCGCTATAATGCCCCCAGCCGACTCCAGCATCAGGAGGGGAACATGCCCATTGAGCAGCTTGCCCCGGAATTTGCGCGCATAATCTCCGCCAACTCCGAGATCGCACGGCACACGCCCGACGATTACGGCGGCGACAACGGCCCGGCCGA
>JAAXHX010000589.1:1485-1911 GCA_012270635.1 Dehalococcoidia bacterium
CTGGAGCCGACCAACCGCGCCAACGGCCTCACCCGCGACCTCCAGGGACGGCTCATCGCCTGCGAGCACGACAGCCGCCGCGTCACCCGCACGGAGCCCGACGGCAGCATCACGGTGGTGGCCGCCAGCTTCCAGGGACGGCCCCTCAACCGCCCCAACGACGTGGTGGTGAAGTCCGACGGGTGCATCTATTTCACCGACCCGTGGACCCTGCCCACTCCGGCCACCCAGTTCGACCTTACCTACTCGGGGGTTTATCGCGTAACGCCCGATTTAGGGACGATCAACCTGCTGGTGGACGACTTCGTGATCCCCAACGGCCTGGCCTTCTCTCCCGACGAGAGCGTGCTGTACATCAACGACTCCCGGCGGGGCCACATCCGCGCCTTCGACCTGAACCCCAACGGCTCCCTGGCCCGCCAGACC
>JAAXHX010000590.1 GCA_012270635.1 Dehalococcoidia bacterium
TCGGTGCCGTTGGAAGGGGCAAGGGTAGCGGTGCAGGGGTTCGGGAACGTGGGGTCGGTGGCGGCGAAGATGCTGCAGGAGCAGGGATGCAAGATAGTTGCCCTGAGCGATGCATCGGGGGGGATATACAACGATTCGGGGCTCGAGGTGGAGGAGATGATCGCGCAAAAGGCCCACACTCCCAACCTGCGGGACTCGAAGCACGGGGACCGGATAACCAATGCAGAGCTTCTCGAACTGCCGTGCGACATCCTGATGCTGGCGGCGATGGAGGGGCAGATAACGGAAGCCAACGCTTCCAGGGTCAAGGCGAAGATCATCGTGGAAGGGGCGAACGGGCCCACGTCCACGAAGGCGGACAGGATACTGGAGGACAGGGGCGTTTTCATAGTGCCGGACATCCTGGCCAATGCGGGCGGCGTTATCGTGTCCTATTTCGAATGGGTGCAGGACCTGCAGTTCTACTTCTGGGAGGAGCGGGAGGTGGAGAAGCGGCTGGACTCGATAATGAAGCACAGCTTTGAGTCGGTGCTGGCGACAGCGAAGGAGAACGGGGTGAGTATGAGGATGGGGGCATATATACAGGGCGTGAGCCGGGTGGTGGCGGCACACAAGACCCGGGGTATCTATCCGTAGTCGGGTTGGGATGGGTGGTTGTCGGGGGGACTGGCCCCGCCCTGGCTCATACTTCGACAGGCTCAGCACGAGCGGCCCCTGCTCCCGCTCATACTTCGACAGGCTCAGCACGGGTGGCCCCTGGATTCCCGATCGGAGTCGGGAATGACGGATGGTGGGATGGATTCCGGCTCGGGGGACGGAATGACGGGGAGGCAGGACGCCCCGCCCTCGCTCATACTTCGACAGGCTCAGCACGAGCGGCCCCTGCTCCCGCTCATACTTCGACAGGCTCAGCACGAGCGGCCCCTGCTCCCGCTTGTACTTCGACGGGTTCAGGATGGGCGGCCCCTGGATTCCCGATCGGAGTCGGGAATGACGGATGGTGGGATGGATTCCGGCTCGGGGGGCGGAATGACGGGGAGGCAGGACGCCCCGCCCTGGCTCATACTTCGACAGGCTCAGCACGAGCGGCCCCTGCTCCCGCTTGTACTACGATGGGCTCAGGATGGGCGGCCCCTGGATTCCCGATCGGAGTCGGGAATGACGGATGGTGGGATGGATTCCGGCTCGGGGGCCGGAATGACGGAGCGGACACCGATACCTCCGGTGGGTAAGGGTTTAATGGGGTGATGGAGGATAGGACGCTTAGCGGGATCCGGGTGGTGGAGATGGGGGAGATGGCGTCGGGGCCGTACTGTGCGCGCCTGATGGCGGCCCTCGGGGCGGAGGTGATCAAGGTGGAGCCGCCCTCGGGAGACGGGGCCCGGGCGCACGGGCCCTTTCCGGGCGGGGAAGCTCACCGGGAAAAGAGCGGGCTTTTCCTGGCGATGAACCTGGACAAGAAGGGGGTCACGCTGGATGTGACCTCGGGGGAGGGGACGAGGATGTTCCACCGGCTGGCGGCGGAAGCGGACGTGCTGGTGGAGAACGGACCCCCGGGCCGGTTGAAGAAGCTGGGCCTGGGCTACGAAACCCTCAAAGTAGATAACCCGGGCCTGATCATGGTCTCGATAACCCCCTTCGGGCAGGACGGTCCGTACAAGGACTACGTTTCCCACGACCTGAACCGGTGGCACGCCGGGGGCTGGGGATACCTGTGGAAGGAGCGGAACGCCGAGGGACTTCCGGGTCGGCTGGTGCGGGGGCCGGGTTTCCTGCCTGCGTTCCAGGCTGCTTACAACGCTTTGGCGGCCACCCTCGGGGCCCTCTATTTCAGGGACCTGGGTGGGGAGGGCCAGCATATCGACGTGTCGGAGCAGGAGGCGATGGCCTTCATACTGGCCGGAGGCTTTCCCATATACAACGGCGAGAACCGGATACACGGCAGAGACGTCGCTATCCCCGCGTCCGTGCCCTCGGGCGTGCTTCCCTGCCGCGACGGTTACGTGCTCCTGAGCGCCATTGAGCCGCACCAGTGGGAGGGGTTGGTGACAATGCTGGGAGAGCCGGAATGGAGCCGGGAGGAGTGGACGCAGAGCGCGGAAGGGCGTCGGCTGAACTACGACATCATCAACGCCTTCCTGCTGGAGTGGCTGGAAGACAAGGACACCGATTGGGTGGTGGAACGGGCCATCGAGCGCCGGATACCAGCCAGTTCGGTCGGCGTAACGGCGGAGCGGCTGGCCCGGGACAAGCACCTGGAGGAGCGGGGGTTCTTCGTGGACATGGAGCACCCGGAGGCGGGTAATTTGAGGTA
>JAAXHX010000591.1 GCA_012270635.1 Dehalococcoidia bacterium
ACGAGGGGCAGGACGGAGTCGACGGGACGGGGTTGCATGAACATGGCCCGGGAGACGGCGGCGCACCTGTCGGTGCCGTTGGAAGGGGCAAGGGTGGCGGTGCAGGGGTTCGGGAACGTGGGGTCGGTGGCGGCGAGGATGCTGCAGGAGCAGGGATGCAAGATAATTGCGTTGAGCGATGCGTCGGGGGGGGTATACAACGATTCGGGGCTCGACGTAGGGGAGATCATCGAGCAAAAGGCGCAAACCCCCAACTTGCGGGACTCGAAGCACGGAGACCGGATAACCAACGCGGAACTGCTGGAGCTGCCGTGCGACATCCTGATGCTGGCGGCGATGGAGGGGCAGATAACGGAAGCCAACGCTTCCAGGGTCAAGGCGAAGATCATTGTGGAAGGGGCGAACGGGCCCACGTCCACGGAGGCGGACAGGATACTGGAAGACAAGGGCGTTTTCATAGTGCCGGACATCTTGGCCAATGCGGGCGGCGTTATCGTGTCCTATTTCGAGTGGGTGCAGGACCTGCAGTTCTACTTCTGGGAGGAGCAGGAGGTGGAGAAGCGGCTGGACTCGATAATGAAGTACAGCTTCGAGTCGGTGCTGGCGACAGCGAGGGAGAACGGGGTGAGCATGAGGATGGGAGCATATATCCAGGGGGTGAGCCGGGTGGTGGCGGCCCACAAGACCCGGGGTATCTATCCGTAGTCGGGTTGGGATGTGTGGTTGTCGGGGGGGGGGCTGGCCCCGCCCCTCGCTCATACTTCGACAGGCTCAGCACGAGCGGCCCCTCCTCCCGCTTGTACTTCGACGGGTTCAGCACGGGCGGGCCCCGATCCCTTGGGAGAGTAATGGGTTTATGTGGTAATGGAGGATAGGACGCTTAGCGAGATCCGGGTGGTGGAGATGGGGGAGATGGTGTCGGGGCCGTACTGTGCGCGCCTGATGGCGGCCCTCGGGGCGGAGGTGATCAAGGTGGAGCCACCCTCGGGAGACGGGGCCCGGGCGCACGGGCCCTTTCCGGGCGGGGAAGCTCACCGGGAAAAGAGCGGGCTTTTCCTGGCGATGAACCTGGACAAGAAAGGGGTCACGCTGGATGTGACCTCGGGGGAGGGGACGAGGATGTTCCACCGGCTAGCGGCGGAAGCGGACGTGCTGGTGGAGAACGGACCCCCGGGCCGGTTGAAGAAGCTGGGCCTGGGCTACGAGACCCTCAAAGTAGATAACCCGGGCCTGGTCATGGTCTCGATAACCCCCTTCGGGCAGGACGGTCCGTACAAGGACTACGTTTCCCACGACCTGAACCGGTGGCACGCCGGGGGCTGGGGATACCTGTGGAAGGAGCGGAACGCCGAGGGACTTCCGGGTCGGCTGGTGCGGGGGCCGGGTTTCCTGCCTGCGTTCCAGGCTGCCTACAACGCTTTGGCGGCCACCCTCGGGGCCCTCTATTTCAGGGACCTGGGTGGGGAGGGGCAGCATATCGACGTGTCGGAGCAGGAGGCGATGACCTTCATACTGGCCGGGGGCTTTCCCATATACAACGGCGAGAACCGGGTACATGGTAGAGACGTCGCTATTCCCGCGTCCGTGCCCTCGGGCGTGCTTCCCTGCCGCGACGGTTACGTGCTCCTGAGCGCCATTGAGCCGCACCAGTGGGAGGGGTTAGTGACAATGCTGGGAGAGCCGGAATGGAGCCGGGAGGAGTGGACGCACAGCGCGGAAGGGCGTCGGTTGAACTACGACATCATCAACGCCTTCCTGCTGGAGTGGCTGGAAGACAAGGACACCGATTGGGTGGTGGAACGGGCCATCGAGCGCCGGATACCGGCCAGTCCCGTCGGCGTGACGGCGGAGCGGCTGGCCCGGGACAAGCACCTGGAGGAGCGGGGGTTCTTCGTGGAAATGGAACACCCGGAGGCGGGTAATTTGAGGTA
>JAAXHX010000592.1 GCA_012270635.1 Dehalococcoidia bacterium
GACAACGGCGTCCCCGACATCGTCCACGGTTGCGCTGGCATCTTCGCCCGGCCCTGCTCCGGGTGCTCGTCCCACATGAAGAATCCCCGGGCCGCCAGGTGCTCGTCGTGGTACAGATCGGCATTCGTGAACGTGGCCACCGCCCCCACCCCCGACCTCTGCAGCGTCTTCATCGCCTCCAGCTTAGAGCGTTGCCGGGTCCACTCCTCGACTACCTCGTCCAGCGCGTCTTCGTTTTCCTTCCGGGCCGCAACCGTGGCGAACCTCGGGTCCCGGGCCAATTCCTCCCTCCCGATGGCCGAGCAAAACTTCTCCCATTCCTCCTCGCTCCCCACCGCAATGCTGGTCCATTCGTCATCGCCCGCGCACCTGTAGACCCCGTGTGGGGCCATATCCGGGGCCCGGTTGCCCATCCGCCCCGCCTCCGTCCCATTCATCGCGTACTCCATCAGCTTCTCCGGCTGGAACCCGATGACCGTCTCCTCCTCCGACAGGTCGATGTGCTGCCCCCTGCCCGTTCTCAACCTGTAGTGAAGGGCCGCCAGTACCGCCGACGCGCCCGCCACACCCCCCGAGGGATCGGGCATCTCCACCCAGTCCGACACCGGTTCGCCGTCGGGATATCCCACGGAAGTCATCAGCCCCGAGATGTTGGACACGTGCATCCCGTACGTAACCCACCGAGACCTCGGCCCGTACGCCCCAAACCCCGAGAGCGACGCCATGATTACCTGCGGGTTCACCTTGACTAGGTCCTCATAGCCCAGCCCCAGGCGGTCGGCCACCCCGGCCCGGAAGTTCTCCACGGCCACGTCGGATATCGCTGCCAGGCTTTTGGCCAGCTCCACCCCTTCCGGTTTGCGCAGGTCCAGCGTCACGCTCAAGCTGTTCCGGTGCATCTGTGCGAACCACATGGCCGTGTCGGGGCCGGGGATGTCGTCCTTGAAGGGAGGGTAGTACCGCGCCAGGTCCAGCTTTGAACGGCTCTCTACCTTGATGACCTCTGCCCCCATGAACGCCAGCAGGGACACGCAATGAGGCCCCGCCCACGATGCCGTGAAGTCCGCCACCCGGACCCCGTCCAGCGCCCCCTTGGTCACCCTTGGCCTCCGGCTGCCGACCCCAAACCTTAGATCGTCCCTTCCCACTTCAGTCGCGCTAGATCATTCGTTGAGCAGCCCAGCCATTCGCCGTATATCTCGTCGTTGTGCTGGCCCAACAACGGCGCCGGCAGCCGGGTCGAGCTGCCCGTCTCCGAAAACCTGAACGGCGCCGAGGGATACCTCAAATTACCCGCCTCCGGGTG
>JAAXHX010000593.1 GCA_012270635.1 Dehalococcoidia bacterium
TGGAGGAAGCGGAGCGTCAGCGTCGGGCCCTGCTGGCAGACGTGGCCCACGAACTGAGAACGCCGTTGAGCAACATAGGGGGCTACGTGGAGGCGATGCGGGACGGGCTGGCGGAGCCCAATGCCGCGACTCTGGACATCGTGCGGCGGCAGGTGGCCCAGCTGACCCGGCTGGTCGAGGACCTGCGCCTCCTCACCCTAGCCGAGTCCGGGGCCCTGAAGTTCGAAGCGCGGGCCGAGAGCGTGCAGGCCCTCGTTGCGTCGGTGGCGGAGGCGTTCACGCCGCGGGCTTCGGCCAAGGGGCTCTCGCTTCGGGTTGAGGCCCCCGCCGAGATCCCGCCGGCGCTGATGGACAGGGGCCGGACGGAGCAGGTGCTGCACAACCTGGTCGAGAATGCGGTGACGCATACCCCGGAGGGTGGCAGTGTCACTGTGGCTGCGGCCGTTGGGGAGGAAGCGCACGTCCGGGTATCCGTGCGGGACACGGGGCCGGGACTGTCCCCGGATGCCCTCGAATCGGTGTTCGAACGGTTCTACCGTGAGGACCCTTCAAGGTCACGGGTCACGGGGGGCGCGGGCCTGGGGTTGACCATCGCCCGGCAGCTCATAGAGTCCCAGGGCGGGCGCATCTGGGCCGAAAGCGAGCCGGGGCAGGGCAGCACGTTCACATTCGAGCTACCCTCCGCCGCCGCCCGTACATAACCGCCTGGGGAAGTTGGTAGAATGGCCCCAGGCCTTCTTTAGACTCCAACAGACCCGTTTTCGGGGGCGGTTGTGTCAAGTGCATCAGCCAAAATCCTACGAGCTGCAGCGCGGGTCCTGTTGCTCGCGACGGTCATCGGGGCGGCGGGGTGCGGGGCCGGGTCCCCGACGCCCGCGCCGGAACCAACGCCAACCCCAGCGCCGGCTACGCCGACTATAGTCGAGATCGGCGTAAGGGAAGGCTCGGGCCTCGTGGCGGGGGGCGCCGGGCTGGCCGTGCCGCCGGGCTTCGGGGCCAACGTGTTCTTTCTCGGGCTCTCCAGCCCGACCAGCATCGCGGTGTCGGACGACGGGACCGTCTATGTCAGCCAGCAGGACGGGGCCATTGCTGCCCTGAAGGATGAGGACTCGGACGGGACGGCGGACTCGGTGGGGCTCTACGCTCGGGGGTTCGTCGCGCCGCTGGGCGTATTGCACCGCGACGACACGCTGTACGTGTCGCATCGTGGCGAGGTGACCGCGCTGAGGGACTCGGACGGAAACGGGCAGGCCGATGAGGTAGAGACCATAGTCTCCGACCTTCCCGTCGGGACCCACCAGAACAACGGCTTGGCCCTGGGTCCCGACGGGAAGATGTACCTGACCCTGGGGTCGACCTGCAACGCCTGCCGGGAAAGGAGCGATCTGAGCGCGACGATTCTCCAGCTCAATCCCGACGGCGCCGACATGCGCGTCTACGCCACCGGCCTGCGCAACGTCTACGACATCGCCTTTCATCCCGAGGACGGCGCCCTGTTCGTGGCCGACAACGGCCGGGATGAGCTTCAACTGCACGTCCCCGAGGAGCTGAACTTGATAGTCGATGGCGGCAACTACGGCTGGCCCGACTGCTGGGGCGCCGGGGGTGGGTCGAACTGCGAGGACACTCTCCCGCCCATCGCCGAGATGGAGGAACGCTCCTCGGCCAACGGGCTGGTCTTCTACACGGGTCCGATGTTCCCGGAGGAGTACGCCAACGACCTGTTCATCGCCCAATGGGGATCGCACCTTCGGGACACGGGGCGGAAGATAGTGCGGGTGCGTCTGGAGAAGGAGGGAGAGTCCTATAGGGCGGAGGTGTCGGACTTCGCCTTTGGCATCGACAGGCCCCTGGACGTGGCCCAGGCCCTTGATGGCTCATTGCTGATAGCCGATCACGGCAGCGGCGCCATCTACCGAATCTACTGGAAGGGGTTTTGGTAGCGTGAGCAGCCAAAGCGCCGAGACGTATCTGGTGAGGCCCGTCGGGAGGGTGGTGTCGTCGGTCCGGGAGGGCGACGAGATGCCCATCGACGGCGTGCCCGCGTCCATAGAGGTATACCCCGAATACGAAGCGGGGCTGGCGGGCATAGAGTCGAACACACACCTGCTGATACTGGGCTGGTTTCACAAGGCGAACAGAGAGAGCCTGACGCTTTCCAGGCACGGAGGCAGGGGGCGAGGGGTGTTCGGGCTGAGGTCGCCAGGGAGGCCGAACCCGGTGGGCCTCACCGCGGCCCGGGTCCTGGGTGTAGAGGGCCGGGTGGTGCGGCTGGGCCGCCTGGACATGATGGATGGGACGCCGGTAGTGGACATCAAGCGCTACTCGCCGGGATGGGACTCCATATTCTCGGCTAGGACGGCCCGGGACACGGAGCGCCCGGGAGGCCGGGACAGGGCAGCCTTCCTGCGGGACATGCTGGCGGAGGCGGTCAATTTCCACGGCGAGCGATGCGTCGGCGTAGCCTTGGGGGCTCGGATGGTGGACCACGCGATCCACCATTGGGGCATCGCCAAGAAAGAGCCCGCGTTGAGGGTCGGCTGGGGCCCCGACGGCTGCGTCAACGACGCCCTACAGGCCATAACCGGCGCAACTTCCGGCAACGGGCGGTTGGACGCGAAAGGCTCGCCGGACTATCTGCTGTCGTGGGAGGGCCGTTCGCTGCGGTTCACGCCTCGGGAGGGGTTGGGGGTGGAGGAGGCTCTGAATGCGGTACTCGGGGAGGTGCTGGGGGTGGGATAAGCCCCTCGCTCATACTTCCCTTCGACAGGCTCAGGATAAACTAGG
>JAAXHX010000594.1 GCA_012270635.1 Dehalococcoidia bacterium
CCGTCGTCGGTTGCGGCCCGGGAGGCAAAACCTAAGTGCCGTCTAAGCCTGTAGACGCCCTGGGGGCCACCTTCTGGACGGGGAGTTCGACCCTCCCCCGTCTCCACCAACCTGGACTACATCGATAGCTTTCAAGCATAGCCAGCGCCGGGAGGTCGAATATGAAGCCCATAGACTACGTTTCGATACTGGACTCCCACTATCAAAGCCACGGGTTCCCACCCTACAAGTGGTCGGTGTTCCGCACCACGACCTGGAGCCCGTTCGAGAAGCCGCTAGACCAGGCGAAAGTTGCGCTTCTCTGCTCCTCGGGGATGTCCCGCAGGGACCAGGAACCTTTCGACCCCATGGCCAGAAGCGAGCTAAGCTACCGCGAAATCCCCAAGGACACCCCGACCGAAGACCTGATAATCAACTACAACTATTACGACCATAAGGATGCCGACCGGGACCCCAACGTCATCCTGCCCCTGGACAGGTTCCGGGAGCTGGAGCGGGAGGGGTACATAGGGGAACTGGCTGAAACAAACTACGGACTCGGAATGGGGAGAATGTACAAGCGTACGGCTCTCCAGACCCAGCTGGCAGCCGAGATCGCCAGAAAAGTCAAGGAGGCAAAGGTCGACGTCCTATTCTGTGTGCCCGCCTGACCACTGGACCACCAGTCCGTTGGACTGCTGACGAGGGTAGTTGAAGAGGTGGGCGTTAGCACCGTGTACGTAGGCTCGGTCAGGGACATGATGGCTCAGGTCAAACCGCCCCGGCCGGTGTTCGTCAACTTCCCCCTGGGACACCAGTGCGGCAAGCCCTTCGACAGAGAGCTCCAGATGAACATCATCAAGGACGCTCTCGGCACTTTGAACACGCTCGACGAGCCGGGCCGGATCACCGACCTGCCCTACGAATGGGGTGAAGAGTTCACCTACGCGACCGGCGGAGGCGAACTGCCCGCCGATCAGCAGCCGCCGGGTCGGCAGCCGAATGCCGTGGGTTAGTGGAACCCACGGCATTCGGTCCTGTACCGCATCCGACTAAGGGAAAGAAAATCGGGCGGTTGGCCTAGCCAACCGCCCGATTCTTTCGGCTTACCGGGACCCTCTACTTCAGATAGTAAGTCCCGTCCCTCTTGGCCATCGCCACGCCGGCCAGCATGTACATGATCACGTACACGATCACGCGGTAGACCACCGCCGACCCCGGCGGGATGCAAATGAATGAAAACCCCGACACCCCGCGCTTGCCCACCTCGTGAGCTATCTTGATGATCTCGAAGTCGGACAGGCCGATGGGCTCCACAGCCTCCCCGAGGATGTCTCCCGGCGCGGGCCCCGCTCCTCCCATCACGTCCATGTCGAAGTGGACGTACACTGCCTTTGTGCCGTCGTAGGCCCGGTCCAGCTCGTGGGCCACGCCCTTCATGCCAAGCTCATCCCGCACCTCCCATGAGGAGATGAA
>JAAXHX010000595.1 GCA_012270635.1 Dehalococcoidia bacterium
CCGTCATTGTTTGCGTCGTATAGGCCCAGAGGATCCGAGGGAGGCGGCGGTGGCGGTGGTGGAGGCGGAGGTGGAGCAGTTGTCGGTGTGGGGGTGGGCGTCGGCGGCTCTGTTGTAGGCGTCTCGGTGGGGGTTGGCTCAGGCGTGGGTTCGGTGGTGGGAGTGGGAGCGGGAGTGCAATAGCGGCCGTGCGGAGGAGGGCCGCAGGGTGGGTGGGTCGGGGCAATAGGGGCACGCTATGCTGGGATCCTCTTCCTCGTCTTGAGAATCCGCCAGCGTGTTCGTCACAAGGAGAAGGGCCAGGGCGAGAATCCCCATCACCGTGAGCGAGTAGATAATCCTGATGCAATGGGCTTTCATTCTATTCGGCTTACTTCGGCGGAGCGGGTGGCTCACGTACCAATTGTGCACGCTATCAAACGTCTCCCCTCATTGCAACCCCCCTCCCCATTTGCTACTCTTGCCGTATAATCTCCCACTTCCCAATTCCGCCCCACGCGGTCTCTGGAGGACACCATGCCCATACTGCACAAGGACGAGAACATCGAGATCAGGAAGATTGTCACCGGCGACTATGAAAACAACGCCTACCTGGTCGTGTGCCCCAGGACCAACGAGAGCGTAATAATCGACGCCCCCGCCGAGCCCGAGCGTGTCCTGGACCAGGCCAAGGACACCAACGTTCAGGCTGTCCTCTTCACCCACACCCACTTCGACCACATCGATGGCGCCAAGGCCCTCAAAGATGCCCTTGGCGTTCCCTTCGTCGTCCACCCCGACGACGAAAGCGAGCTTCCGGTCAAGGCCGACAGCCACTTCGAGGATGGCGGCAGATTCTCTTTCGGCAACATCACCTTCAAGACCATCCACAATCCCGGCCACACTCCTGGCGCTACCTCCCTCCTCTGGGGCAAGCACCTGTTCAGCGGCGACACCCTCTTCCCCGGCGGCCCCGGCTACACCACCAGCCCCGAGAACTTCCAACAACTCCTCGCCAACGTGGAGGGCAAGCTCCTGATCCTGGACGACGACATCAACATCTACCCGGGCCACGGCGACGAAGGTGTCCTCGGGGATGGCAAACGCCTCCACGCCGCCTTCAAGTCCCGTCCCCACCCGGACGACATCCACGGCCACGTCTCCTGGGACTCTTGAGCCCTGCGCCCCGGCCCCTCCGCAATTCCCGCACCGGCAGGTCGCAGATGCGCCGCCGCGTGAGTCCGTCTTCGGTTGCCGTCGCGACGTCCGTCGCCGACCAGACCTGCGAAAAGACTACCCTCGACTCCGGCCTGCGGGTCATCACCTGCAACATGCCCCATACCCGGTCGGCGTCCATGGTCATCCTCATTGGCACTGGCTCCCGGTACGAGGACGACTCCGAGGCGGGCGTCTCCCACTTCATAGAGCACCTCTGCTTCAAAGGCACCGAGAAGCGGCCCCTGCCCCAGCAGATTTCCGCCACCGTCGAGGGGGTCGGAGGCATGCTCAACGGCTCCACCGACCAGGAGGTCACCGCCTATTGGGCCAAGGTCGCCCTTCCCCACTTCCCCCAGGCCCTCGACCTCCTAGTCGACATGCTCCGCAACTCTCGCTTCGACCCCGAGGACATCGAGAAAGAGCGCCGGGTCATCCTGGAAGAGCTGAACATGGTCAAGGACGCCCCCAACCAGTGGGTTGAGGTGCTGCTGGACCAGATCATCTGGCCCGGCCATCCCCTGGGCCGGGACATCGGCGGCACCCGGGAGTCCATCGAAGGCATTTCCCGCGCCCAAATCCTGGACTTCTTCGAGTCCCATTACTCGCCGAACAACACCGTGGTATCCGTCGCCGGTGCAGTCGACCACCAGGAGGTCGTCGAAGCCCTGGCCTCCCGACTCGGCGACTGGCGCCCCGCCGAGCCCTGTACCTGCCCTCCCGCCCCAGACGCCCAGGACTCCCCACGCATGCACGTAGAATACCGCAAGACCGAGCAGGTCCACCTCAACCTCGCCGTTAGGGGCCTGCCCGTGACCCACCCCGACCGCTACGCCTTGGACCTGCTCAACGTGGTCCTCGGCGATGGCATGAGCAGCCGCCTGTTCGTAGAACTGCGGGAGAACCGGGGCCTCGCCTACAACGTCTACAGCTACAACAACCACTACATCGACTGCGGCGCTCTCTGCGTAGCCGCGGGCGTCGACTCCTCCCGCACCGCCGAGACCCTGGCCGGAATAATCAACGAACTTCAGAAGCTCAAGGACGGCATCACCGAATCGGAGCTGGAAACGTCCAAGGAACTGGTCAAGGGCCGCCTGCTCCTCCGCACCGAGGACACCCGCAGCGTGGCCGGCTGGTTCGGGGCCCAGGAGGTCATCACCGGCCAGGTCATGATGATCGATGACGTGGTCCGGCGCGTCGAAGCCGTCACCCTCGAAGACGTCCGCCGGGTCGCCCAGACCCTCCTCCACACCGAAAAGCTAAACCTCGCCGTAGTAGGCCCCACCCGCGCCCGCAAAGGGCTGCAGGCCTTGCTGAAGGTTTAGCCATAACTACTGGCTCGGCTCCCCTCACAACCCGTAAAACCGCATGGGGTTGTCCCATAACGTCTTCCGCTTCGTCTCTTCCGATATCGTGTCCAACGCCAGGAACTCCGACGCCGCATTCGGGTAGCCCGCATCCGGGTGCGGGTAGTCCGACGCCCATAGCAGGTTGTCGTCTCCGAACATCTCCACGTAGTACCGGGCCCCGGGTTCGTCTCCTTCCATCGACACCCAGCCCTGCCTTAGAAAATACTCGCTGGGCTTCGCCTTGAGCCACGGCACCTCATGCCAACCCCATGCCTCCAGCTCCTCGTCCAGCCTCCACAGCCAGTAGACCAGCCAGCTGCAGCCGCACTCCAGGAACGCGACCCTGAGCTTCGGGTGCCGCTCCATCACTCCCCCGACCACTATGCTCTCGCTGGCCAGCATCTGCTCCAGCGGGTGCGCCGCCATGTGCATCATCACCCAGTTGCCGAGGAACCGATGGTCGGCGCCCGGCGGCCCGCCCGCCGTTCCCTCGTGCACCACCAGGGGCACGTCCAGCTCCTCCAGCGTCGAGTACAGGGGCTCGTAGTAGGCATCGTGCAGGTTGCGCCCGTTTATCACGTTGGGCCGGATGTACGCCGCGATCATCCCGTTGTCCCGGACTGCCCGCCTGATCTCGATCACCGACTCCTCCACATCGTGGATGGGCGTGGCCGCGACCCCCTTCAACCGCGCGTGGTCTATGGAGCAGAAGTCCGTCAGCCAGTCGTTGTAGCCCCGGCATATCGCCGCCGACAGCCTGGGGTCCAGGCCGTTGGTGCGCGGCGACGGAAACCCGAGAATGGTAGACGAGGGATAGAGGGCCGCCACGTCGATCCCCTCGGCGTCCAGGGCCTGGAGCTGGGACGTGGGCCCGAACCCGTCGGCCCGCTCTTTTTCGTACTTCTCCATCCCCTCGGTATACGAAATCCGGGACAGCGCCGCGTTGGGCCTGGACTCGGGGGTGGGGTATATGAACCCCGGCCCGGACAGCACCCTGCCTTCGAGAGTCGACCCTACGAAGTCGGGGAAGCTGTCGTTGGGGGCGGCAACCTTCGGCCCACGGTCGCGGTACTCGGGCTCCATATATTCCACGAACTTCAGGTCCTCCATGACGTGCATGTCTGCATCAAACACCTTCACGCTGTTCTTCATGGCTGCCCCCTGTCTCTTATATAGCCTTCCCGTTGTTCCATTGACCTCTTGCCCCACCCCGACCTCTCACGCTATCTTACCCTTGAAATCCATCTGAATGAAATCACCCGACTCAATCAATCGCCCCACCATTATGAGGAGTGAAACCTTGCGTTGCCCCGCCCTTGTAGACGGCCGATAAGACGCTTACGGCGTGGTGTTCCCGGACATGCCCGGCTGCGTTGCCATGGGTTACACAATCGAGGATGTTCTGAATAACGCCAGGGACGCTATGAAGGACTGGATGGAAGAAATGGAGGACACTGGCCTGCACATATCGTTCCCCTCTCCATTACACTGGGTTGATGTTCCAGAAGATTGTTGGCTGGCATCCGTTCAACGTCCGTGAGATTGTGGGAATGGACCCCCACCGACCATCTCTATCGCACACTCGGCGCCCTTTCCCCTCCCCCCGACCCGGTGCTAAAATTGCCGTTGGCCTTCGGAACTCCCTTAGCTAAGGGGGCTGCATCTCGTGCCTCGTAAGTCCATCTTCGTCAAAGGCGCCCGCGAGCACAACCTCAA
>JAAXHX010000596.1 GCA_012270635.1 Dehalococcoidia bacterium
GTGCAATAGCGGCCGTGCGGAGGAGGGCCGCAGGATGGGGTGGGAGTCGGGTCAATGCAGTATGGGCATGCTACGGTGTTCTCATCTTCCTCGTCGTGAGAATCTGCCAGCGTGCTCGTCACAAGGAGAAGGGCCAGGGCGAGAATCCCCATCACCGTGAGCGAGTAGATAATCCTGATGCAATGGGCTTTCATTCTATTCTGCTTACTTCGGCAGAGCGGGGGGCTTACGTCTCAATTGCGCACGTTATCGAACGGCTCCCCTCATTGCAACCCCCTTCCCCATTTGCTACTCTTGCCGTATAATCTCCCACTTCCCAACCCCGTCCCACGCCCCCTCTGGAGGACGCCATGGCCGTACTGCACAAGGACGAGAACATCGAGATCAGGAAGATAGTTACGGGTGACTACGAAAACAACGCCTACCTGGTCGTGTGCCCCAGGACCAACGAGAGCGTAATAATCGACGCCCCTGCCGAGCCCGAGCGCGTCCTGGAACAGGCCAAGGACACCAACGTTCAAGCTGTCCTCTTCACCCATACCCACTTCGACCACATCGATGGCACCAAGGCCCTCAAAGATGCCCTTGGCGTTCCCCTCGTCGTCCACCCCGACGACGAAAGCGAGCTTCCGGTCAAGGCCGACAGCCACTTCGAGGATGGCGGCAGATTCTCTTTCGGCAACATCACCTTCAAGACCATCCACAATCCCGGCCACACTCCCGGCGCTACCTCCCTCCTCTGGGGCAAGCACCTGTTCAGCGGCGACACCCTTTTCCCGGGCGGCCCCGGCTACACCACCAGCCCCGAGAACTTCCGGCAGATTCTCGCCAACGTGGAGAGCAAGCTCCTGGTCCTTGACGATGACATCAACATCTACCCGGGCCACGGCGGCGAAGGCGTCCTGGGGGATGGCAAACGCCTCCACGCCGCCTTCAAGTCCCGCTCCCACCCGGACGACATCCACGGCCACGTCTCCTGGGACTCTTGAGCCCGACACCCCGGCCCCTCCGCAATTCCCGCACCGGCAGGTCGCAGATGTGTTGCCGCGTGAGTCCGTCTTCGGTTGCCGTCGCGACGTCCGTCGCCGACCAGACCTGCGAAAAGACCACCCTCGACTCCGGCCTGCGGATCATCACCTGCAACATGCCCCATACCCGGTCGGCGTCCATGGTCATCCTCATTGGCACCGGCTCCCGGTACGAGGACGACTCCGAGGCGGGCGTCTCCCACTTCATAGAGCACCTCTGCTTCAAAGGCACCGAGAAGCGGCCCCTACCCCAGCAGATTTCCGCCACCGTCGAGGGGGTCGGAGGCATGCTAAACGGCTCCACCGACCAGGAGGTCACCGCCTATTGGGCCAAGGTCGCCCTTCCCCACTTCCCCCAGGCCCTCGACCTCCTAGTCGACATGCTCCGCAACTCTCGCTTCGACCCCGAGGACATCGAAAAAGAGCGTCGTGTCATATTGGAAGAGTTGAACATGGTCAAGGACGCCCCCAACCAGTGGGTTGAGGTGCTGCTGGACCAGATCGTCTGGCCCGGCCATCCCCTGGGCCGGGACATCGGCGGCACCCGGGAGTCCATCGAAGGCATTTCCCGCTCCCAGATCCTGGACTTCTTCGAGTCCCATTACTCGCCGAACAACACCGTGGTATCCGTGGCCGGGGCCGTAGACCATCAAGAGGTCGTGGAAGCCCTCGCCTCCCGCCTCGACGGCTGGCGCGCCGCCGATCCCTGCGCCTTCCCCCCCGCCCCGGACGCCCAGGACTCCCCCTGCATGCACGTGGAATACCGCAAGACCGAGCAGGTCCACCTCAACCTCGCCGTCAGGGGCCTGCCCGTAATCCATCCCGACCGCTACGCCCTGGACCTCCTGAACGTGGTCCTCGGCGATGGCATGAGCAGCCGCCTGTTCGTAGAACTGCGGGAGAACCGGGGCCTCGCCTACAACGTCTACAGCTACAACAACCACTACATCGACTGCGGTGCCCTCTGCGTAGCCGCGGGCGTCGATCCCTCCCGCACCGCCGAGACCTTGGCCGGAATAATCAACGAGCTTCAGAAACTCAAGGACGGCATCACCGAGTCGGAGCTGGAAACGTGCAAGGAACTGGTCAAAGGCCGCTTGCTCCTCCGCACCGAGGACACCCGCAGCGTGGCCGGCTGGTTCGGGGCCCAGGAGGTCATCACCGGCCAGGTCATGATGATCGATGACGTGGTCCGGCACGTCGAAGCTGTCACCCTCGAAGACGTCCGCCGGGTCGCCCAGACCCTCCTCCACACCGAAAAGCTAAACCTCGCCGTAGTAGGCCCCACCCGCGCCCGCAAGGGGCTGCAGGCCTTGCTGAAGGTTTAGCCATAACTACTGGCTCGCCTCCCCCCTCACAACCCGTAAAACCGCATGGGGTTGTCCCACAGCGTCTTCCTCTTCGTCTCTTCCGATATTGATTCCAGTGCCAGGAACTCCGACGCCGCGTTCGGGTAGCCCGCATCCGGGTGCGGGTAGTCCGACGCCCATAGCAGGTTGTCGTCCCCGAACATCTCCACGTAGTACCGGGCCCCGGGTTCGTCTCCTTCCATCGACACCCAGCCCTGCCTTAGAAAATACTCGCTGGGCTTCGCCTTGAGCCACGGCACCTCGTGCCAACCCCATGCCTCCAGCTCCTCGTCCAGCCTCCACAGCCAGTAGACCAGCCAGCTGCAGCCGCACTCCAGGAACGCGACCCTGAGCTTCGGGTGCCGTTCCATCACTCCCCCGACCACTATGCTCTCGCTGGCCAGCATCTGCTCCAGTGGGTGCGCCGCCATGTGCATCATCACCCAGTTGCCGAGGAACCGATGGTCGGCGCCCGGCGGCCCACCCGCCGTTCCCTCGTGCACCACCAGGGGCACGTCCAGTTCCTCCAGCGTCGAGTACAGGGGCTCGTAGTAGGCGTCGTGCAGGTTGCGCCCGTTTATCACGTTGGGCCGGATGTACGCCGCGATCATCCCGTTGTCCCGGACTGCCCGCCTGATTTCGATCACCGACTCTTCCACATCGTGGATGGGCGTGGCCGCGACCCCCTTCAATCGCGCGTGGTCTATGGAGCAGAAGTCCGTCAGCCAGTCGTTGTAGCCCCGGCATATCGCCGCCGACAGCCTGGGGTCCAGGCCGTTGGTGCGCGGCGACGGAAACCCGAGAATGGTAGACGAGGGATAGAGGGCTGCCACGTCGACCCCCTCGGCGTCCAAGGCCTGGAGCTGAGACGTGGGCCCGAACCCGTCGGCCCGCTCTTTTTCGTACTTCACCATTCCCTCGGTGTACGAAATCCGGGACAGAGCCGCGTTGGGCCTGGACTCGGGGGTGGGATATATGAACCCCGGCCCTGACAGCACCCTGCCTTCGAGAGTCGACCCTACGAAGTCGGGGAAGCTGTCGTTGGGGGCGGCAACCTTCGGGCCACGGTCACGGTACTCGGGGTCCATATATTCCACGAACTTCAGGTCCTCCATGACGTGCATGTCTGCATCAAACACCTTCACGCTGTTCTTCATGGCTGCCCCCTGTCTCTTATATAGCCTTCCCGTTGTTCCATTGACCTCTTGCCCCACCCCGACCTCTCACGCTATCTTACCCTTGAAATCCATCTGAATGAAATCACCCGACTCAATCAATCGACCCACCAGTATGGAGAATTAAACCTTGCGTTACTCCGCCCTTGTAGACGGCCGAGAAGGTGCCTACGGCGTGGTGTTCCCGGACCTGCCCGGCTGCGTTGCCATGGGTTACACAATCGAGGATGTTCTGAATAACGCCAGGGACACTATGAAGGGTTGGATGGATGAAATGGGGGATGCGGGCCTGCACATATCGTCCCCCTCTCCATTACACTGGGTTGATGCTCCAGAAGAGTGTTGGCTGGCGTCCGTTCAACGTCCGTGAGATTGTGGGAATGGACCCCCACCGACCATCCTCTATCGCATACCCGGCGCTCTTGGCCCTTGCCCCCGCCGGTGCTAAAATTGCCGTTGGCCTTCGGAACTCCCTTAGCTAAGGGGGCTGCATCTCGTGCCTCGTAAGTCCATCTTCGTAAAAGGCGCCCGCGAGCACAACCTCAA
>JAAXHX010000597.1 GCA_012270635.1 Dehalococcoidia bacterium
CCCGGTGGTCCATCCACCCCACCGGCCCCGAGTACCAGCCCCGGTCCATTCCCTCCAGCTCCCGGATCAGGGACAGGGCCTTTTGCATCGGGACTCCGGCCACCGCCGGGGTCGGGTGCAGCGCCTCGACGAATTCCAGGATGTCCCGACCCTGCTTACTGGTCCCGTGAAATGCGGTCGATAGATGTTGGACGTTCTTCAGTTTGGACAGCCGTGGCGAAGAGTCCCACTTGAGCTCATCGCACAGTCCCCCGAGCGCCCTCTCCACCCACCGGGCTGCCAGCCCGTGCTCTCTCTGTTCCTTGCCGTTGTTCAGCAGCGCTTGTCCCAGCTCTCTGTCCTCCTTCGGCGTCGCGCCCCGCGCCGACGACCCCGCATGGCAAATGCACTCCACCCTCCGCCCCGACAGGCTCACCATCGGCTCCGGGCTCGCACCCAGGAAAGTGTCCGCTCCGACCCCGAAGGAGAAGATCGAGCACCGGGACTCGTTCTCCATCAAGCGGTCCAGCGCTCCCGGCACGTCCATCCCGCCCCACCCCCCGACAGCCGCCCTCCGTGCGATAACCACCTTGTCCGTCTCCCCCGATTTCACCGACTGCAACGCCCTCCCCACCGCTTCCGTCCACTCATTGCTCTCCGGCCCGCTACCATCTGCAGTCGTCACCTCGGCGCCATCATAGGAGAACATAGACAGGCTTCCATCAACCTCTGGCCGCGTCAGACGGTTCTCCGTTACCCAGCAGCCATCGGGGGTCCAGGCGTAGCACACCCGGGGCACGACCATCATCCCGTCGGCGAATTTTTCCCACTCGGTAGATTTCTCGGATTCCACGTCAAACCGGAATCCCCCCAGGGCCAGGGGTCCCGTCCCTGCCACATCCGGCCCTTCGACCTCGGCCCGCCGGGCCAGGTCTCCGTACCATTCCCTCACCCGCCGGAACCTGTCCACCCCCGATGCCCGCACGCCCGAGGCAACCCCAAGCCCCACGATGACCAGGTCCCGGTCTCGCTGGGCCCAGAACGCCCGAAACCCCTCGCCCGGCTCGGCATCCTGGTAGACCTCCGTGGGACTCGCTACCCTGTCGAGCAGCTGGGAACGGCTAACCAGTGCAGGGCTCTCCTGGGCACAGGGTAAGGTGGATAGGCCGGGGATAGAAGTGTGAGGCTGGGGACTCACGGCGGCGTTTCCTGGGGCTGCCTTTCCTGCACCCGAGACGCGCCCCGAGCCCCGGCTTCGACGCCTATCCCGTTCATGAGCAGTTCTCGGATTTCCGGGGCGCTGTCCATGAGCGGCCCCAGTTTGTCCTGTAGGAGCCACCTCAGGATCACCTCGCTCAGCGCCCCAAGCCACAGCCGGGACACCAGGTTCGTGTCCACCGGCCTGATCGCCCCTGCCTCCACCGCCGAGTCCAGCTCCCGGCGAATGAGTCCCGCGAATTTGTCCCTTATCGGCAGGAACTTGCGGTCCATCGAACGTCCCTGCCCAACGATGTTTACCAGCAGTATCTGGGCCAGCTTCCTCTGCTTGGAGAAAGTGGAGAGCAGAGCGTCTATGGCCAGGGGTATCCTCTTCAGAGGGTCGGGTTCCGAGGCGATGGAGCGCTCCAGCCTTCCGACCAGCTTTTCGCTCAGCTGGTCGACCAGCCCCAGGGCCATCTGCTCCTTGCTCGGAAAGTGAAAGTAGAAGCTGCCCTTGGACGTCCCCGACTGCTGGATAATCTCGTCCACGTTGGCGTTGTAGTAACCCCTGCGGGCGAACAGGCTTGCCGCGGCGTCCAGGATGCGCTCGCGTGCCGTGCGGGTCTCGGCCCTCGCCGTCATCGACAATCGACTCCCAACACTAGACCGACCGGTCTGTTTGCACAGCCAGTCTATCCCCACCCCACCCACCCGTCAACCACACAACACCCCCCCTAGATC
>JAAXHX010000598.1 GCA_012270635.1 Dehalococcoidia bacterium
GGGGCCAGCGTTGTCCTCTGCGGGCGTCGCGAGTCCCTCGGCAGGGAGATGGTCGACTTAATCAAGGAACGCGGCGGGGAGGCCGCCTTTGTCGCGGCGGACGTGGCCCGGGCCGAGGATGTGAAGAGGGTCGTCGGCACCGCGGTCGGTAGCTACGGCAGGCTAGACGTCCTGTTCAACAATGCTGGGATTAACGAACACGCCTCCGGCGACCCCGACCAGGAGCCCGAGGAGGTCTGGGACCGCATCATAGGCGTCAACCTGAAGGGGACCTTCCTCGGCATAAAGTACGCCGTCCCGGAGATGCGCAAGGTCGGGGGCGGGTCCATAATCAACAACTCCTCCGTCAATGACGTCCAGGCCGACCTCGTGTCCATGTCCTCTTACCACGCGTCCAAGGGAGGCGTGACCGCCCTCACTAAGAAGGCCGCCGTTATGTACGCCGCCGACAACATCCGGGTCAACGCGGTCAACCCCGGCCCCATCGCCACGGAGATGGTCGATATTTCTTGGAACATGCTCACCGATCCCAACATCATAGCCATGCGGAAGACCAAGCAGCCCCTGCCCCGGATGGGCCATCCCATGGACGTGGCCTACGCCGCCCTCTACTTCGCCTCCGACGAGTCGGCCTTCGTAACAGGGGCCACCCTGCTCATCGACGGCGGGCAGTCGGCGGCCTATAGGGACGTGGTCTAGCCCTTTCAACAGGAGAAGCACATGAGGCTTAAAGATAAAGTCGCGATCGTCACCGGGGCCACGGCGGGCATGGGAAGGGCGGCGGCGGAGCTCTTCGCCCGGGAGGGGGCCAGCGTTGTCCTCTGCGGGCGCCGCGAGGCCCTAGGCCAGGAGATAGTCGACCTGATCAAGGAGCGTGGCGGGGAGGCCGCCTTTGTAACTGCGGACGTGGCCCGGGCCGAGGACGTGAAGAGGGTCATCGACACCGCCGTCGACAACTACGGCAGGCTGGACGTATTGTTCAACAATGCGGGGATTAACGAAGACGCCTCCGGCGATCCCGACCGGGAGCCCGAGGAGGTCTGGGACCACGTCATAGACATCAACTTGAAGGGGACCTTTCTCGGCATAAAGTACGCCGTCCCAGAGATGCGCAAGGCCGGGGGTGGGTCTATCATCAACAACTCCTCGGT
>JAAXHX010000599.1 GCA_012270635.1 Dehalococcoidia bacterium
GCGGCATGGAGGCGCACCGCGCCTCCATGCCGCATTGCCATTAAACGGGGCGGGCGGGACTCCCCTTTCAGATTCCCCTGCCAGTCCCCGACGGCCTTGTGAGGAACGATGCGGGGGGTAGATTAAGGGCAGACCAGTTGGCGTATGTCCTTCGGTAGGTCGAAGTCCTTGGCGAATTGACAGGGAGTCCCGAGGTCATGGGCATGTGCACTGAGATTTGCGCCATTGTCTACGAGAAGAGAGATAGTTGCAGATGGCGCGTTGTACATTAGCGCCCAATGTAAAGGCGTGATACCAGTTTGATAAGCCCTTGCATTGGTCCTTGCACCGCGCTCAAGTAGCAGCGCGACAATCTCCGGATATCTCCCCTTCACAGCATTATGTAAGGGAGTGACGCCATCTCTATTCCTTGCGTTCACATCTGCACCGTAGTCTAAAAGGCTTGCCATAACTTCATAGCTTTCTGCTAGGTGTAAAGGCGTATCTCCGTATGCATTGCCTGCGTTGGCGTCTGCTCCATTAGCCAACAATAACGGGATAACCGCCGGGTTTCGGTCGTGCCGCGTCGCCCGGTGTAGTGGCGTTTGCCCGGAATGGTCTATGGCGTTGACGTTCGCGCCGCGGCTGAGCAGAAGCAAGACAACGTCTGTGTTGTGGTTATTCGAAGCCGCCAGGTGCAGCAGCGTCTCCCCAATTATGTTCCTGGCATTGACCTCCGCGCCGCGGTCTAGCAGCAGCGCAATAGATTCGGGATGCTTATTGAAGTTTGCTGCGATATGTAAAGGAGTTGCAGACCGCGCGCCAAACCAGGAATCGTCAGCGTTCGTCTTTGCATGAATGTCTGCCCCGTGGCTCAACAGAAGGTCGATAGTGGTGGGATAACCACTAAACGCCGCACGGTGCAATGGGGTTCTACCACCAATGCCTCTGGAGTTGACATCTGCACCATGTTCAAGCAATAAAGCGATGATATCGTTGTCTGCCGGATACGATACCAGGGATGCGTAGAAGAGAGGCGACTCGTCCTCCCGGTCGTAGTCGGTGGGGGGGTTGGGGTCGGCGCCATATTCAAGTAGCAACCGGATGATGGCAATAGAGTTACCCCGATGTCGTTCTACCGCCAATTGTAGTGGAGTTCTGTGACTGTTCCGGAAAAATCCGTGATGGTTCCAGATAGGAGTATGCCCGCTTGCGTTCGGGTCTGCGCCGTGCTCCAGCATCAACTCCACTACGGCGGAATCTGCTTCAAAGTCAATGGCTAGATGTAGCGGGGAATTGAAGTCCGAGCCCTTTGCCCCATTGACGTCCGCTCCCGCTTCCAACTCGGCCTTTACCGCGGTCATATCGGCGGACCGCCAGAACTCAGGCACGCACAGCTGTCCGCATTCGGGTGGAGGGGTGGTAGAGCAACCCACTACAAAGAAAAATGTTACCGCCGCCGCGATTCCGCAGGTTGTTAGAAGGCGTTTAGGCCTCACCGCACTCGTCTCCGCAATAGTCACCTACCCCGCGCTTTAGTAACGTAGAACCCAATGCCAAGTTAGGGAAGGCCTCACCGACTTCGGAACCAGGCGCCCCTCAAAGCGCCTGCCAGACCCGTCTTCCCTCCAGTCTGACGATCTGACCGAATCCCGGCGCCGGGAAGTGACCTGCCGCCATTTTGAGGCCCTTTTCCTCCACCAACTTCATCACCGACTCCCGCGTCTCCCTCGCCACGTCGTGATCGCAGTCTGCAAATACTTTCCACCCCGTCTCCTGCACCTGCTTCGGGTGATGCGCTACGTCTCCCAGCACCAGCCCCCGCTCCCCCTGCGATGAGACCAGCAGACTCATGTGCCCCGGAGTATGGCCGGGAGTGTGTATAGCAGTGATTTCCTCGGTTATCTGCCACTCTTTACCCGATACCAGGTCCAGTTTCCCTATTTCGTGAAGCGGTTCCACGGTCTCCGGGTTGTAGTAGTACTTCTCCCGGGCCTCGGGTTCGTTGCGGAAGAAGTCCCAGTCCAGCTCGTGGGCCACGTATCGTGCGTTGGGGAAAAGCACGGTTGTCGGGCCGCCGTTGCGGGACACGTTCCACCCCGTGTGGTCGAAGTGCAGGTGCGTCATGAACACCATGTCCACTTCCCCCGCATCCACTTTGTTGGCCTTCATCTCGTCGAAGAGCGAGCCCCATGCACCTTCTGCTACATCGACGGTCACGTCTCCCATGCCGGTGTCCACCATCAAGGTCTTGCCCCCCGACCTTATGAGAAACGACCCGAGGTTCGTGGAGAACTCGGGCTCGGTCTCCGGCGACACGCAGCCGCACCCCCACACCTTCACCGCCTCGTCCCCGTACATTTCCCGCACCGGGGACCTCATGTCGCCGTCCGAAAGGGACAAGATCGTTACGTTGCCGATAGCCAGTGTATTGCCGCCCAAGGTTATGCCTCCAAGATAGTGGTTAATAGCGGGCCCGGTCCCTCGGTTCCCACCGCAGCCATTTAACCCCGACCCCACTCGTTTGTCGAGTAGGGCCCCGTCGGCCCCTTGCCCCGACCGTGCTCCTTGTACTACTTTATTGCCCGTGAGAAGACCTTTTGCACCCCTGCCGGTCGCAATATCCTTCCCCTCCGTGCGTCGGCGCAGTGGAAAGTCCCCTGGAACAATCAGGCAGGCATGATTCTTGATTGAAAGGATCAAATAGGAGACGAAATGCGGACCAAAGAGCTGGGTAATACGGGCGTCGAGATTCCCGAGATCGGACTGGGTACGTCTCAATACAACGCAGGCCCCGGGCCCCTGGTCCGCGGCATAGAAGCCGGCGCTCGGCTCCTGGACACCGCCGAACGCTACGGCACCGAGGAGGTGGTGGGGGAAGCGGTCCGCGGGCGCCGGGACTCTGTTTTGGTCGCGACCAAGGTCTCGGGCGCCAACGTGAAGTATGACCAAGTCATCGAAGCCGCGAACCTGAGCCTTGCCCGGCTCGGTGTCGATTGCATCGACCTCTACCAGGTCCATTGGCAGGACCCTGCCGTTCCCATCAAGGAGACCATGAGCGCCATGGAGACCCTCGTCGACGAGGGTAAGGTCCGATATATCGGTGTCAGCAACTACACCGCCGACCAGATGAAGGAAGCCCAGGACTCCCTCAAGAGCAACCCCCTGGTCTCAAACCAGGTCCTCTACAACCTCGCCGACCGGGAGATTGAGGATGAAGTGCTCCCCTACTGCCAGGAAAACGGCGTCACCGTCCTCGCCTTCAGCCCCTTGGCCCAGGGTCGGCTCGCCTCCCTGTCCTTCTTCTGGCGGACCAAGGCCATGAACACCCTCCGCAGGATAGCCGGCGAGCTGGGCAAGACCAGTGCCCAAGTCGCCCTCAACTGGTGCATATCCAGGCAGAGCGTCGTCCCGATACCCAAGTCCAGCCAGGAGGCACGCGTCCTAGAGTTCTGCGCCGCCTCCGGCTGGGACCTCACCCCCGACCAAGTCGCCGAGTTGGACCGCGTCTTCGTTCGGTATTAGGTGTCTTGCACTTCTGGTTGAGGCCTCGGTCATGGTGTTTCCGGCCCTGGGGGCGAGGCCTCGGGTTCTGGAGGGTTGGACGGACGCCCCGGCATTAGGTATGTGCCCGGCGTCTGTATCGTCTGAGCAGTATCAGCGCTCCGCCTATCAGCAGGACCACCGGACTGAATATCCCAACCCATATCAGCGCCGTCAACGCAACCTTCCCCACCGCCGACAGAGCCCTGACCGCGGTCTTCGCCGTCTCCCCGACATCCCATCCACCCACCACGAACCCCTCGACCTCGGTGACCTGCACAGTGAAGGAGTCGGTTCCCTTGACCCGGCCCGCGTCACTCATCGCGCTCACCGTTACCATAACTTCGTAGGGCCTGGTCCTGTAGTCGGAGAAGCTGTGGGACGCCTCGATGCGCCCCGACCCCTCCTCAGGTTTGCCGGTCAACGTTGGCGAACCGTCTCCGAAGTCCCACTGGAATTCGTAGTCCCAAAGCTCCGACGGCCGCGTGAACGACGCAGAGTAGCCCACGTCGTCGCCCTCTTCGACGGTGCGGTCCTGGCCTGCGAACACTTCGATGGTGGGCACCTGCTGGACCGTTACCTCCAGGGAAGCGGAGCCCTCAGCTGCGCCTTCCTCTCCTGTCCCCGTCAGGTCTACGGTTACGATGTGGGGCGAGTCCCGATCGTCCTCGTACACGTGGTGCACCGTAGCCGTCACCATGGTCCCGTTCGGCCTGGGGATGCTCCCTTTGCCAGCAACGCTCGCTCCGTCCCCGAAGTCCCATACGAACGAGTAGTCATCTATTCCCTGCGGGGCCCTGAAGGACGCCTGGAATCTGGCGGCCTGCCCGACCCGCACCGACACATCGGGGCCCGGGTCCACGTCGATGTCCACCGGGGACAGCTTCAGGTTCACCTCGATTAGCGAGAAGGCAGAGGTCTGGCTAAGGTAGTTGATCCTTCCCTGCATCTGCTCCATCCGCTCTTCCAGCGCCGAGAGCTCCTTCTCGACGAGCAGTGCATCCTCGACATCGGTCGCCTGGTCCAGGAATGACAAGAGCCTCTGCCTCGTCGCCCTGAGGCTTTTCAGCCGTGACTCGGTGTCGACGAACTCATCCGTTACGTCTTGGCTCGTCATCTCCCGGGACTCCACGTCGAGGGCCAGGACTTCGATCCTTTGAAAAGCCTCGGTCAGGGACCCGGCCGGGACCCGAATGACGATTGCTCCGCTGTGCAGGGAAAATCTGTTGGAACTGACCACCCAGCCACCCAAATCGGTGGAGAGGTCCGTGATACGGGACACCGTGTCCGCAACGTCGTCCACCACCAGGGACATACGCGCCGTGTGAACTATGATGCGGTCCTGGGTGTACGAGGCCGGCTGCGCCGTGATTTCGGAATCCGTACCAAACTCGTCTACGCTTAATATCGGGTCGACGGCGGCAGCTATTACCTCCTCCATGGCTTCCGTCCTCATATCCATCGAGGGCATGGGGATAGGCTCTAACGCCTCATCGGGAGGGGCCATGGCTATTCCAGAGGAGGGATCGGAGGCTGAATACGGCTCCCAGTCACCCGCTCCCTCGTCACCCGACCCCCCGCATGCCGCGGCGAAAGCCGCAAGCGTCACACCCGCCAGGCACAAGACCACCCAAGCCAATCGCTTCATTTGCAATGCACGCCTCCGGCCATTGATCTTCCTACCTTAGTTGTAACGATAGCTGCACGTAAAGGTTGCTGCAACCGCCCCCTCGGGGCCCGTGGCCCGACCCATCACGCTCTCCGATTTTCCGAACACCAAGGCCGTCAGCCTCTGCCCGACTGCGACCCGCCTCTCCGTATTACTCTCCACCTCCTCCCGTTCAGCGAAAGTCCCTCGACCGAGTTCTCCCGTGCTGAGAGCACAGTCTGACCCTACCACACACTACACAGTTGCACTCCGGCAGAGTATCTTGAGGCGCGCGACCCTGACTTGGCTTCCTTCCAATCTACCCCATGTGCACCGAACAAGTACACCTGCTTGACACAGGCTTTGCAAAGTGATAGATTTCACCGACAGTTGAAAAGCACAAAGGCTGAGAAGAGGAGTAGTAGGAGCTCCGAAAGCCTCCAGAGAGCCGGGACTAGGTGAAAGCCCGGCGGTTGTAGGTCTCCGAACTCGCCTTGGAGCCGTCAGCCCGAAAGCCGTGACCCGGCAAGTAGGTTTGGCCGGTTGACAACCGTTACAAGTCCAGAGGTCTCCCGAACCGTCGGGGGATGAAGAAGGGTGGTACCGCGGACTCTCCGCCCCTTTGGGGGCGGGGATTTTTTTTCCTCAAAACGCAGGATTGAAGATAGATAAGTCAACCACGGGCCCCGGATTGGTGATCGAAAATGAAACTGAACGGCTCTCAAATAGTGCTGGAATGCCTCAAGGCCGAGGGCGTGGACGTGATGTTCGGCCTTCCCGGAGGGGCGATCCTGCCCTTCTACCAGACCCTGCCCGAGTACCCCGGGATACGCCATATCCTCGTCCGCCACGAACAGGGCGCGGCCATGGCCGCCGACGGCTATGCCCGTTCCTCCGGCAGGGTTGGCGTATGCGTCGCCACTTCCGGGCCGGGAGCAACCAACCTGGTCACGGGCATCATGACTGCCCAGATGGACTCCGCCCCTGTAGTCGCCATCACGGGACAGGTCCCCCGGGCGATGATTGG
>JAAXHX010000600.1 GCA_012270635.1 Dehalococcoidia bacterium
CGGCCAAAGAACGCGTCGACCTGCTCCTGGCTCACCGAAACTCCGTGCAGCAGCATGGCCGCCGCCCTTATGCTCCCCAGGTCTCGCTGCCCATCACTCAGGGCCAGGAGAGGAATCATCTGCACCGGCACGAGAAGTTCTTCCCCTGAAAGCGACATCGGGTCCCGCAAGTGCAAATACTCACGACCCCCTTGTTGCACCCTCTTGATGTCCAGGGCCCTGAGCTTGGGACGCTGGTTGGAATCCGCCACCGCGCCGCCTACCCCAGGAGGACTCTAGCCTTACCCATGACTTCCGCTAAGACTCGGGGCGGGGCTGTGCCTCTTGGGCGAGCATTCATTGCACCCCAATCCAGGCTCTTGATCTGGTCAGCCAATGCCACTCCTGATATGGCGCTTGTGGGAGGGAGCTGCACTTCGAAGGGGTATCCTTTGATCTTTGAAGTGATGGGACATAACAGTGCCAAGCCGGTCTTTTCGTTGTAGCCTGCAGGACTGAGGACTAGCGCAGGACGATAACCGCTTTGCTCGTGCCCGGATTGGGGTGTGAAGCTCAGCCATACTATGTCGCCTCTCTCGGGAACGTAGCCGTTGCCTACCATTCTTCATTGCCACGGGAAGCCCCGAACTCTTGCTCTGGATGTATGTTGTCACTGTTGATCTGTGCAAGCAGGGCTTCCAAGTCATATTCTTCCCTCTGCAACACCACTCTCCCACCTTCGGAAAACATTTCTATCGCTGAGCCCTCCCGTACACCCCACTGCTCGGCAATCGGCTTGGGGATGCGGATAGCAAGACTCCCACCCCATCTGGCAATGCGACCCTTTGTACCCATTCGAACACCTCCTCATGTATATATTATATATCATCCTCCTTGTCCTTCTCCCACCCCCCTTCGCAAATCACATTCAGCCACGACACTATCTTCGACAACTTTTCGTACGCCTCGATCCTCGCCTCATCCTCCCCCGACTCCTCAGCCTCCGACACCACCGCCGCCATCTGCCTCACCACCCGGGGTCCCAACTCCATCACCCCCTCGCTCCCCGAGGTCGCCCACTTCACCAGCACGTACCTGGCGATCGCGCCCACGGGCAGGCCCAGGCTTCGGCTCATCCCTTCCAGCGTCGGCATCGGGTCTATCCTGCTGTACTGCGCGACATCCCGCTTGAAGTTTGCATCCGGGTCGGCCCGCTCTATTGGCCCTTCGAAAATCTCCA
>JAAXHX010000601.1 GCA_012270635.1 Dehalococcoidia bacterium
CCGATTACCATGTCGGGGATGCGGATGTTGTTGCGCAGGATTTCGTGGAGGGTGTGGTTGGGGACGCCGGCCTCGTAGAGCTTCAGGGGAGGGATGATGATGCCCTCTTGGAATATCTCCGTGGCGTCGGGGGGGATGCTGCCCGGGGTCTTGCCCCCGAGGTCCTGGTGGTGGGCTATGGTGCACCCGAAGACGATGGGCTTGCCCTGGTGGAATACGGGGGTAATGATGGTCACGTCGGGGAGGTGGGTGCCGCCGCGATAGGGGTTGTTGAGGATGTAGGCGTCGCCTTCCTGCATGGTGTCGGGGGGGTAGGTCTCGGTGATGGACTTGACGGCGGGGATGAGGCTGCCCAGGTGAATGGGGATGGAGTTGCCCTGGGCTATGGTCTCGCCGTTGACGTCGAAGATGGCGGTGGAGGCGTCGAGCCCCTCCTTGATGACGCTGGAATAGGAGCTCTTGAGCAGGGTCATCTCCATCTCGTCGGCGATGGACTTCAGCCGGTGGCGGATGACTTCCAGGGTGATGGGATCGATCATGACGCCACCGCCTTTGCTTGGGACTTCTTTGCCTGCTTGGCGAAGGCGGGCATGACCTCTTTGCCAAACCTCTCCAACTGCTCCATGACCACGGCGTGGGGCGTGCCGATGGCGTTGCCCATATTGACGTGCTCGAGGCCCGGGTACATCTCCTGGACCTTCATGAGTTGCTCGGCTATGAAGTCGGGGGGGCCGCAGAGCCAACCACCGCGTGCGGCGTCGTCTTCGATCCTGGGAAGGTCGGTGAAGGGGGCTTTGGCCGGGTCGCCCAGGAGCTCGATCTGCTCGGGGGTGATGCCCCGGCGCATGTTGAGGGGGGCGAACATCTTCATGTCTTCGTAGTAGTAGTCCCGGGCTTCCTGGAGGGCCTTCTCCGGGGTCTCGGCGATGTGGAAGGAGAAGCCCATGAGGAGGTCGCCCCCGAGCTCGGTCTCCCGACCGTGCGCGGCGAGGGTGTCCTGCCAGGCGCGAACCACCTTGTCGGACGCGCCGCCCTGGGCCACGCCGCCGCCGATGACGCCCTTGATGCCGTGCTTTGCCATGAAGTTGAGCCCCCGAGGGTTGCCGCTGACGATGGGCTGCCAGCACTCGACGGGCAGGTTCACGGGCCGGGGGACCAGGGTGATCTCCTCCAGGTCGTAGCCTCGGTAGGGGACCCTGGCTGGGATGTCGTAGCGCTTGCCGTGGTGAGAGAAGGACTCCTCGTTGAAGGCCCGGAATATGATGTCCACCTGCTCTTCGAAGAGGTCTCGGTTGGCGTCCTGGTCCAGGAGGGGGGCGTCGAATACCTCGACTTCCCGGGTGTGATAACCCCTCCCCACCCCAAAGACCACCCGCCCCTTGGTTAGAACGTCGGCGGTGGCGTAGTCTTCCGCAAGGCGGAGGGGGTGCCACATGGTGGTGATGTTGAACCCCGAGCCAATCTTGAGGGTCCTGGTGATGGACGTGAGGTGCATGGCCAACATCAGGATGTTGGGGATGCACTCGT
>JAAXHX010000602.1 GCA_012270635.1 Dehalococcoidia bacterium
ACCACAACCTCCACCCAGGTCGCTCCGCCCACCCGGCGCCCCCTCCGCTACTACCAGATCGGATCGCACCTGTTCATCACCGTCATGCTGCTCCTCTCACTCATTCCCACCTACCTGCTCATCACCTGGTCCTTCAAGAACGGCCTCCAGTACCGCTGGGAACGGTGGGCCATTAGCTTCCCCCTTCGCTGGCGCAACTACGTCGCCGCCTGGGACATCGTCGGCGACTACATGATCAACACCATCATCGTAGCCATCATCGGCCTCATGGGTATGCTCCTTCTCTCGCTCATCGGCGGCTACGTCTTCGCCCGCATGGACTTCCCCTTCCGCGAAACCCTCTACTACGCCATCATCGCCCTCCTGATGGTCCCCTGGGTCCTCTCCTTCATCCCCGCCTACATGGTCTACGTACGCCTCGGCCTGCTTAACACGCGCTGGGCTATGATTATCCCCGAGCTGGCCGGCGGGCCTATCTTCGGCATATTCCTCATGCGCGCCTTCATCGCCGGTATCCCGGAGGAGCTCTTCGAATCCGCCCGTTGTGACGGCGCCGGCGTCCTCGACCTCATCGGCCGCATCACCCTGCCCCTTTCACTGCCCGGGCTCGCCACCCTGGCCGTCCTCAACTTCATCGGCGTCTGGAACTCCTTCCTTTGGCCTCTGGTCATGATCCAGGACGACGAAAAACAGATGATCGCGGTCGGACTCTACAAGCTGGCCCGGTCCGCCACCTACGGCGGCGTCGCCGGCTGGACCAGCCAGGACTTCAGCGTCTGGGGCCCCCTCTATGCTGGCTACGTGATCGCTTCACTTCCCCTTGTCCTCCTGTTCATCGTCCTCGGCAAATTCTACGTTGAGGGCCTCGTCGACTCCGGTCTCAAAGTCTGACCCAAACCCAAATCCGCCTGGCAGCGAAGGGGGGCCTCCGGTCCCACACGCCCCAGCGCTGCTGACAAGCTACGGAAGCCACAGACATGTCCAACCCAACCCAGTCCATGTTCTTCAAATCCAAAGGCGTCGACGCCCACTGGGACACTTGGATGTTCTACCACGAGGGCGCCTACTACCTCTTCTACCTCATCACC
>JAAXHX010000603.1 GCA_012270635.1 Dehalococcoidia bacterium
ATGACTAAACTCCGAGCAGCCCTGGCCCAGATCAACACCACCGTCGGCGACCTGCGGGGCAACACGGCCAAGGCGCTGGACTATATCGACAGGGCCCGAACCCTGGGCGCAGACCTCGTCTCCTTCCCCGAGCTGACCATCACCGGCTACCCGCCGGAAGACCTTCTCTACAAGCACAACCTCATCCGGGAAAACCGCGAGGGTCTAGACCGGGTCATCGAGCATTCGGCGGGGATAGCCGTGGTGGTCGGGTTCGTCGACTCCGACGAAGGGCTTTACAACGCCGCGGCGATAATCCAGGACCGACGCCTGCTGGGCATCTATCACAAGGTCCACCTGCCCAACTACGGCGTCTTCGATGAGAAGCGCTACTTCCAGCCGGGCACCGATTACCCGGTCTTCGATATCGACGGGACGAGGGTCGGGGTGAACGTCTGCGAAGATATCTGGTACGAGTCGGGGCCGACGACGGAGCAGAGCAAGGCCGGGGCCCGGGTGATAGTGAACATCAACGGGTCGCCGTACCACCGGGGGAAGGGTCGGTTCAGGGAGTCGATGCTCGCGGGGCGGGCGCGGGACAACGGGGTCTACGTCTGCTACACGAACCTGGTTGGGGGGCAGGACGAGCTGGTGTTCGACGGGGGAAGCTCGGTGTTCTCGCCGTCGGGGGGGCTGCTGGCCCGGGGCAAGCAGTTTGAGGAAGACCTGTTGGTGGTGGACATCGACCCTGATGCGACCCAACCGACCACCGGCCCACTCGAGCCATCTCTCCCCGACCTGGAAGAGGTGTACGAGGCCCTGACCACGGGGACGCGGGACTACGTGCGGAAGAACGGGTTCAAGAAGGTGGTCATCGGACTTTCGGGGGGGATCGACTCCACCTTGACGGCGACCATCGCGGCGGATGCCCTGGGCGCGGAGAACGTGGTGGTAGTGACGATGCCGTCGCGCTACTCGTCGGAGGGGTCGGTAGCCGACTCGGACATCCTGGCGAAGAACCTGGGGGTAGAGCTTTGGAAGATCTCGATCGAGGACATGTTCCAGTCGAGCCTCGACTCCCTGGCGCCGTTCTTTGCGGGCACGGGGTCGGGCATCGCGGAGGAGAACCTGCAGGCCAGGATGCGGGGCATCCTGCTGATGGCGATATCCAACAAGTTCGGGTGGCTGGTGTTGACGACGGGGAACAAGAGCGAGATGGCCATGGGCTACGGGACGCTGTACGGGGATATGGCGGGGGGGTTCGCGGTGATCAAGGACGTGCCCAAGATACTGGTCTACGAGCTGGCCGAGATGCGCAACGCCCGGGGCCCGCGCCCCGTGATCCCCCAGAGCGTCATCGA
>JAAXHX010000604.1 GCA_012270635.1 Dehalococcoidia bacterium
AGCTCCGGGCATCTGGAGCGGTGAGTACGTAGCCGTCCCCTCTACGGAGGGGGGAAGTCCAGAGGGAGTTGGCCCCCTCTGTCAGGGGGTCTGAGGGTACCCCCGAGCTCCCCAGCTCCGGGCATCTGGAGCGGCGAGTACGTAGCGTCCCCTCTACGGATGGGGGAGTCCAGAGGGGGGTAGCCCCCTCTGGCCGGAGGTTTGGGGGCACCCGCCCAGTTCCCCGGCTCCGAGGACCTGGGGCCGTGAGTCCGTAGCCGTCCCCTCTACGGAGTGGGAGTCCAGAGGGGTCTGGCCCCCTCTGGCCGGGGGTTTGGGGGTACCCCTGAGTTTCCCAGCTCCGGGCATCTGGAGCGGTGAGTACGTAGCCGTCCCCTCTACGGAGGGGGGAAGTCGAGGGAGTTGGCCCCCCTCTGTCAGGGGGTCTGAGGGTACCCCCGAGCTCCCCAGCTCCGGGCATCTGGAGCGGTGAGTCCGTAGCCGTTCCCTCTACGAAGGGGGAGTCCAGAGGGGGTTGGCCCCCTCTGGCAGGGGGTCTGGGGGTAACCCCCCAGTTCCTTCTCTCCTCCGTGGGAGAAGGTCAGGATGAGGGGGAAGCGGCCGATCAGTCGAGCCCGAGCCCGTAGGCGAATTCGCTATGGACGTGAAATCAGGCTACAATGGTCACTCAATCAAAGTTGGCGTCCAAGGAGCAGAGAAATGAAGCTAGCCTTGCAGTACGAGATGCAGCGTTCCGACCTAGACGACCACCTGGTCCTTAAGGAGACGCTGGAGCAGTGCATCTTAGCCGACGAGGCGGGATTCGACTACCTCTGGTTCGTCGAGCACCACTTCCTCACCGGCTTTTCGGCCTCGCCCTGTCCCGAGCTGGTGTACGCCGCCCTGAGCCAGCGCACCAAGAACATCCGGCTCGGCCTCGGCGTTGTGATACTCCCCTACCACCACCCCATCCGCGTGGCGGAGCGCGTGGCCATGCTGGACCACCTCTCGGAGGGCAGGGTGGACTTCGGAACGGGGCGGTCGGCGGCTTACGAGGTTACCGGCATGGGCATAGACCCCCGCGAGACCCGTGACATGTGGGCCGAGTCCCTCGACATGGTGCCCAAGATCTGGGGGTCGGACTGGTTCGAGTGGGAGGGCAAGTACTGGCAGGTACCCAAGCGGCAGGTGCTCCCCAAGCCGTACCAGGACCCGCATCCCCCGATCTGGGTGGCGGCCCTTCAGCCGACCACCTACGAGATCGCCGCCGAAAAGGGCATCGGCGTCCTGGCCTTCGGCTCCAGCGCGCCGGAGTCCCTCGCGCCGTACGTCAAGGCCTACAAGGAGAAGGTCAAGAGCGCCAATCCTGTCGGCGCCGTCATCAACAACCAGTGGGCCAACTCCACGCTGGGCGTCTGCCTCGAAGACAACCGCGAGGCGAGGGAGATGGGGGCCCGGTCGATCAAGGACTTCTTCAGGCCGGGGCGGCCCTACGTCCAGGACCAGAAGGACGTGTACCAGCGCCTTCTGGAGCAGTGGGGCGGCGTCCCCGAGCACCTCAAGCAGAACTTCTCCCGCTACGTCGAAGGCGTGGAGAGCGGCGCCGCGGGGCACGGCCTCGACTTCTCCGGCGGCGAAGCCATCGCACACAGCGTCTGGGCCGACCTGGACGCCGACACGCTCAGCGACAGGGGCGTGATCATCGCCGGCAGCCCGGACTCGTGCATCGAAGCTCTCAAGAAGCACGAGGCCACCGGCATCGACCAGATGATGAT
>JAAXHX010000605.1 GCA_012270635.1 Dehalococcoidia bacterium
CCAATCGCGGTGGCCCTTGCATTCGTGAAAATCCCGGAGAATGCGGCGCATCGGATGTTAATACATATGAGAGGGCAAGAGCCACAGGCTGTTCGGCCCACCGGGGGAGCCCGATGTTCAAGACCATAAAGGCGAAGTATTCCCACGGGCACATAGTGCCCGTGGAATCCCTGGACATGGAAGAAAGACAAGAATTCTTCGTGACCGTGGAAGAGCTGACCTATGACAACGTGGATGCCGAGGATGCCGCGCTGGTCCGTGCCATTGCCGAGGGTTTGCAGAGCGCACCTGTCGACAGGGAAGAGGTGATAAGAATCTTGCAAAACCCGGATGAGGCTTGAATATCGAATAGGGCTTTGGGAAGACGCAGTCTCGGGTGGCAGGGTTCCTACACCTCCGACGAGAGCCTGTACACCTTCGCCGCCGTATCGTGGAACATGGCCTGCCGCTCGGAGGCGGAGTAGTCCTTCGACAGGCGCTTGAACGCGTTGAAGACCACGTTGTAGGAGAAGGACACCTTGTCCACGGGGAAGTTGCTTTCGAACATGCATCGTTCGGGGCCGAACTTCTCGATGCAGTAGTGGATGAAGGGGGCCATCTGGTCGGCCAACTCCTCGGACCCGACCGGCTTCGTCCTGGCGTGCCAATCAAACCCCGTGTGGACCATGCCCAGTCCGCCGAGCTTCATGTAGACGTTGGGGCGCTGGGCCACCTCGGCGATGCCCTGCCGCCACGCTTCCAGGACTTCATCGTCCAGGCCCGCGTACGGCCCGAACCTGAGCAGCCCGCCGACGTGGTTCGAAATGATCGTCAGGTCGGGGACGGCGCGGGCAAAGTCGGCGAGCTCATGGAGTTGGGGGGCGTACATCCAAGACTCCAGGGTTAGACCTCGACGGGCCAGCACCCGGGCCCCGGCCCTGTAGGGGTCGCTCAGCATCTGGCCCGGGATCTTGTAAAGGGCGGAGTTGGGCACGTCGGGGCTGGGGTCCCAGGTCACCGAGTGGCGGATGCCCCGGAACCGGTCCGGGCTGGCCGCCTGCAGCAGGTCCAATACCCTTCCGACGTCTTCTCCCAGGTTGAGATTGGCGTGGCCGACAATCCCTTCGGCCACACGGCAGGGGCCGTAGAGCCCGCTGGCGCTGGCCGCAGCAAGGCCCTGGGCGAACTCCACCTCGCCGATGGGGCGGAGCTCTTCCGGGGCGTCGGCGCGGTACATGGCCCTGGCCTCTATGAACACCGTTGCCACGATGTTGTGCCCCGAGCCGATGTCGTCGATCAGCTCGTGGAGGAGATAGCGCTGGTAGGGCATCCGGTCGAGGCGGAAGTCCCAGAAGTGGTGATGAGGGTCGATGATAGGCAGGTCGGGTTCCAGGGTGGGTTCCGGGGTCAATGCAAGCCAGTCGTTGTTGCCGAAGTGCATGGGAGTCCTCCAAGATGAGAGTGGTCGGGTGTCATGATACCAGACCAGCCCGACAGTCCAGCTACGTCTCCCGGGACTCTTTGACCAGGAGAACGATGGGCGCGAGCAGAGCGGCGACGGCGGCCACCATCAGGAATCCGGGCCCGAGGGAGGAGTAGGAGTCACGCAGCTCTCCCATGACGTAGGGCCCGAAGAAGCCGCCCACCTCCGCCGAGGCGAAGAACAGTCCTGCCGCAACCCCCATCTTCGCCGCCCCGACCCCCGGGGTCTCCATCAGCAGCAGCGAGCACATGGGCAGCATCGGCTGGGCCGCAAAGGTGAGGAACATCAGCGAGGCTATGGCCCCCGCCCCGGATAGGAAGACCATGGAGGTGGCCGTTCCCGCACAGATGACAAGCTGCAGGGCGGTAATGGGGACTCGGCGGCCCCTCTTGACCAGGCCCGGTATGGCCAGCAGCCCGATAAGCCCCAAGGCCGTCGCGAGGGCCGCCCACAGCCCTCCCTCATCCAGGGTCATGCCCTTCTCCTCCAGTATGGCGGGCGCCCAGCTGGAGTTGCCCACGTGGACTACGAAGGTGCCCATGGCGAGAACCAAGATGACCTTCACGTTCCGCAGCCGCAGCATGGAGGTGAACTCGCCCAGGGCCAGGGAGCGGGTGGCGAGGGGTGCGCCGGAGGGCCGGGTCTCGGGCTCCCGGGCGAAAAGAACCCAGGCGACGGCGATGAGGGCCACGAGTATTCCGTAGACAAGGGAGATGCCCCGCCAGGACCCGGTCAAAGGCTCGACCACCGTGTTGGCGGTGGCAAAGGCGAGGCTGATGCCCGACGCCGGCCCCGTCGAGTAGATCCCCGTGGCTATGCCTCGCTCCCGGCCCTCGAACCAGACCGACACCAGCTTCGGGGAGCCCACGGATACCAGCGGCCCCCCGAAACCGAAGAGGCCCACGGTCAGGAACAACTGCAGGAAGTTCTGGGAAAGGCCCCGGGTAATAAGGGAAACCAGGATGATCACGACGCCCAAGCCCAGGGACTTGCGAAGCCCCAATCGATCGACCAGCAGGCC
>JAAXHX010000606.1:0-699 GCA_012270635.1 Dehalococcoidia bacterium
TGCCCCGACGCGTCCTTCAATCCCGGTAAGATATTCCCCGACGAAGCTCCTCCACATCAGGAGTCGGGATTGCACAGGCCCGTGCTCCAGGCCTCGGGCATGTACGTCTAGGAACCCAGTTCGAAAGACCGGCGCGATTTCTACACGGAGAGACCAGATGAACAACTTTGAGCGTATGCAGTCCCGGTTGGCCGCAGGGGAAACGATTCTGATAGACGGTGGGATGGGTTCCGAGTTCGAAAGGCGCGGTATCTCCAGCCCCGAGATATGGTCGGGCGGCCCGATGCTTACCCACCCCGAGCTTGTGAGGGATATCCACCAGGAATACATAGAGGCGGGGGCCGAGGTGATCATTACCAACTCCTTCGCCACGGGCCGAGACATGCTGGAGCATGGCGGGGTGGGACACAAGGTGGCCGAGGCCAACAAGCTGGCCATCGACATGGCGGTGCAGGCAAGAAAGAACGCCGGGGCCGAGGATTCCGTAGTTGTTGCCGCCTCCGTATCTACCATGGTCCCCAAGGCGGATGCCAGCACCCCCGTCCCCTATGAAAAGGGCCTGGAGACCTACCGCGAACAGCTCGGGGAGTTGGCCAAGGGCGGGCCCGACGTGGCGGTCGGAGAGATGCTGGTCCGGATATCGGATGCGCTGGCCGTGATCGATGCGGCCAAAGAGTTGGGGCTTCCCGTCTGGATCGG
>JAAXHX010000606.1:796-8510 GCA_012270635.1 Dehalococcoidia bacterium
CAGGACGCCATGGACGCCATCAAGGGTAAGGACGTCACCGCGGTGTTCGTGATGCACACCCCCGTGGACGATACGGGACCCGGGCTGGAGATAGTCAAGAAGAGCACAGCGGGCATCTTTGGGGCCTACGCGCATTTTCCCGGCCACGGCGGCCCAACCCCTAGGGCCAATGCCCTGGACCCCGACCAGTACCTGGAGTACGCCAAGGAATGGCGTCAGCAGGGAGCGCGGATCATTGGTGGATGCTGCGGGACAATGCCCGGTCACATCCGGGTGTTGAAGGAGTGGCTCTCCGGCTCGTAGGCCGGGGTCCTCTGGGCCGCACCGGAGCGTCATGGCAGTCCCCCACACCCTACAATGGGAGATCGACCGGATACCCCGCAACCGTAAGGTGACCCACGGGCGGGGACTCAAAAGATATGCCGTGGACGGCCTCGAGCCTCAGGCCGCCGTCTTCCCCAACACCATCGATGAGGTGAGCCATCTACTCTCGGCGGCCGACCGAGACGGGAAGTCGGTGACGCCCTGGGGCGGAGGCACGGCGATGGGCCTGGGAAACCTGGCCCGCGCTTGCGGCTTGGCGATCGGTACGTCGCGGTTGAACAGGGTCCTCGAGTACGAGCCATCGGACCTGACCGTGGTCGTCGAGGCTGGGATAACCCTCAGTGCATTGCAGGAGGAGCTGGGCGAAAGGGGCCAGTTCCTGCCCCTGGACCCGCCCCTGCCGGACAGGGCGACCATCGGCGGCATCCTCTCCGCCAACACCAGCGGGCCTATCAGGGCCCATTTCGGCGCGATCAGGGACAGGCTCATCGGGATAAAGGTCGTCAACCCCAACGGCGATATCACCAAGGGCGGCGGCAAGGTAGTGAAGAACGTCTCGGGCTACGACATGAACAAGCTCTACACGGGAGCCCTGGGCACTCTCGGCATCATCGTGGAGGCTGCGTTCAAGCTGGCCCCGCTTTTCAAAGAGACGAAGAGCTTCTTGATCGGGTGCGACACCACCCTCGAGGCAGGGGAAATAGCAAAGGACCTGCGCACAGCGGGAGTGGACGCCGTGGCCCTTCAATTGGTCGGAGGTGGAGGTTTCGCGGTCAGGACGGGATACGCAGTGGCGTTGAAGATAGGCGGCGTCAGGGAGGCCGTTGAGCGACAGGCCCGCATTGTGATGGACCTGTGCAAGACCAAGGGATTGGCTGCGACGGATGAGGGAGAAAAGTTCGGGCAAATTCTACGCAAAGGAGTAGCCGGATATACTATTGATGGAGGATGCCGCGGCGAGAACTTTTGGCGGATGGTATGCGATGCAGGTCGGGGTTCCACCTACCCTCCAATGATGATTGTCAAGGCCACCTGTCTCCCCTCCGACGCCGCTTTGCTGACGGGGCGAATGAGAGAAGTCCTGGGCGAAGGCTGCAGTGTCTCCTGTAACATGGTCAACGGAGTCGTTTACGGTTACTGGTGGGACAAAGGCGTCTCCACCGATGAATTGGAAGAGCGAGTTTCGCAGATCAGGAAAGCGGCGGCAAAGTTCAACGGCCATTGCGTAGTGGAAGCTTGCCCGCGAGAATTGAAGGAACGTATAGATGTGTGGGGCCTCGAAGGTCCCCAGCTTGATCTAATGAAACGCATCAAACAGCAATTCGATCCCAACGGCACCCTGAACCCGGGCCGGTACGTGCGGAGGATTTAGGGACTTGGCCCAGGCGGAAAAATCGGCGATGGACCTGCTGGACCTGTCGGTCGGCGGGGTTACGGCGGAGGAGCTTTACCGCTGCGTCCATTGCGGCTTGTGCCTGAACCAGTGCCCCACCTACCTGGAATTGGGCCTGGAGACGGAGTCGCCCAGGGGCCGTTTGGCCCTCATGAAGGCGGTGGCAGAGGGCCGGGTGGGTTACACCGACAGGCTCGTCGAGCACATGGAGCTTTGCCTGCTCTGCCGCGCCTGCGAGGCCGCCTGCCCGTCGGGTGTGCCCTTCGGGAGCTTGATGACGGAGACCCGAGCTCGCATCCAGGAGCAGACCTCCTCGCCCTTCATCGAAAGGGTCGTCAAGAACATCGCCTTCAGGCACATTCTGCCCCACAGGCGCAGGCTGGGAATGGCCTTTCGGGCGCTGTCTCTCTACCAGGCCTCCGGTGCGCAGTGGCTCGTGCGCAAGTCCCGGATGCTGTCCCTCCTCCCGCCTCGCCTGTCTCGGATGGAGTACATGCTCCCGAAGCTCCCCCTCAGTGCCTACCCGAAAGGGAAAGCCGAAAGCGTCCCGGCGGAGGGTGGGGAGAGAAAGAGGGTCGCCCTGTTTTCGGGATGCATCATGCCCCTGGTCTTCGGCCCCGTGAACCGGGCCACGGTCAACGTGCTCTCCCGCAACGGCTGCCGGGTCGACATACCTGGTGGCCAGGGCTGCTGCGGTGCGCTGAACGTCCACAGCGGTGAACGCACGGCGGCGAAGGACATGGCCCGACGAAACATCGACGCCTTTGAAGACGCCGACACCGTGGTCGTCAACTCTGCGGGATGCGGAGCCATGCTGAAAGAATACGATGAGCTGCTTTCAGGGGACGCCCGGTATTCCGAGAGGGCGAAGACCTTCACGACGAAGGTCAAGGACGTGAACGAGTTCCTCGCAGCGCTGCCCCTCGTCCCGCCCATGTCGGGGTTCAATAAGCGGGTCACCTACCAGGACTCGTGCCACCTGGCCCACGCTCAGAGGATAAAGACGGCGCCCCGCAAGCTGCTTTCCTCGATCCCCGGCGTCGAGCTTTCGGAGATGCCCAGCTCCGACCGGTGCTGCGGCGCCGCCGGCATATACAACATCGTCAACCCCGACCTCTCCATGCAGATCCTCGATAGCAAGATGAGGGATGTCGAGGCAGCTAATGCGGACGTCGTCGCTACGGCCAACCCCGGCTGCATGTTGCAGCTTGACCTGGGACTGCGAAAGCAGGGCCGCAACACCCGCTCCTACCACGTGGTCGAGCTGCTGGACCTGGCCTACCAGAAGGAAGGGAAGCCGGGCTAGCCGGCTCCCGCGTACACCCGACTCGCCGCCGACACTCCTGCCGCCGCCGGAAGCTCGTAACCCCGGTTGGTGAGAGCCCGTTCGAGAGCGGACAGGACCGACAGCACGTTGGCCTCCTGCGATGAGTAGCCCATCAACCCTATCCTGATTACCTTGCCCTTAAAGGGGCCCAGCCCTCCGCCCGTCTCTATCCGGTAGTCGTTCAGCAGGGACGTGCGCACGGCGTCGGCGTCCACGCCCTCGGGCATTCGGATCCCGTTGACGGTGTTGGCTCGCACCTCTTCGTCGGCAATGATGGATAGGCCCATGGCGTCTACCCCCGCGCGCAGGGCGTCGGCGTTGATCTGGTGCCGGGCAAAGCTGGCTTCCAACCCCTCTTCAAGCAGGATGCGCAACGACTCCCGCAAGGCGTAGATCATGGATGCGGGCGCCGTATGGTGGTACTTGCGGGCGCTTATCCAATACTCGTCCAGCATGGACAGGTCCAGGTACCAGCTTCGGGAGGGAGACTGCCGGGACTTCATCGACTCCACGGCCCGGGGGCTCATGGTTATGGGCGCCAGGCCCGGCGGACAGCTCAGGCTCTTCTGACTCCCGCTGTAGCAGATGTCGATTCCCAGGTCGTCCACCGGGAGGTCTTGTCCCCCCAGCGAAGCGACGCTGTCGACCAGGAAGAGGGCCCCGTGGGCCCGGGCCAGCTGCCCGATCTCCTCCAAGGGCTGGAGGACTCCCGTTGAGGTCTCGCAATGCACCAGGGCCACCACCTTGGCTCCCGGATTGGCGGCCAGGGCCTCTTCCATGGCGGACGGGCTTACTGCTTTGCCCCACTCGGCCTCTACTGTGACGACCTTGGCGTCGCAGCGGGCGGCTATCTCGGCGATCCGGGAAGCGAAGAAGCCCGCCACCCCAACCACCACGGTGTCGCCGGGCTCCAGGGAGTTGTAGATTGCCGCCTCCATGCCCGCAGACCCGGTCCCCGAGACCGGAAGCGTCAGCCCGTTGCCCGTCTGGAACACCTCCCGCAACAGCTCTACCGTCTCGTCCATGATGGACCAGAAGTCGGGGTCCATGTGGGAGAGCACGGGCCCCGACATAGAGGCGTAGACGCGGGGATGTACGTTGCTAGGGCCCGGGCCTAGAAGGGTCTTGGGCGTAGGTTCAGTCATGGTATTGTCCTCACGGGGAATGTGGTCGTAGTGTACCGGGCAGTGATTGGAGCGTCAATTTGGCTCGGCGATGACACGTAGGAGAACGATATGCTAGTATCATCGAGTCTTTCGGTCATTTGGCGTCATCTGATATGGGGTGCTTGAGCGAACCGCGTCTAGCGCTAGAGATGTGCATGCTGATCTCGACGCAATGGGGAGTTAAATGTTACGACTGACCGATGCCGATAAGAATTTAAACGGTTGGCGTACTAATTCAATGTACAGCTTCTCCGAGGCCGCACGGCTGGCTGGCGTCTCCGTGACCACCGTTAAGAATTGGCTTTTTGGTTACGCGATTGAAGGCCGGGAAGTGCCTCCTCTGTTTCCGTCCAACAATAATGACATGGTCTCCTTTCTCCAGCTGATGGAAATTATGGTAGCAGGTCGGTTTCGTAAGAACGTGCTGGGAAAGCCTGTGCCGTTTAACAAAGTGCGCGAGGCCTACGTGAACGCGCGGGAGTCGTGGGGATTAGAGTATCCGTTTGCCCACTTGAAGTTGGAAGCGCTGGGGGGACACATTGTTCATTTCTTAAGGGAGGGAGAGGTTGTTGAAAGTGACCAGGCCTTAGTTGCTACCGAGCCTCTCTTAAAGGAGGGAGGGGCTGTTGAAAGTTATCAGGCCCTAGATGCTAGCGAACAGTGGACTCTACCGGGGCTGCTCAAGAGCGAAACCACCGACCAAATCGAATACCAGGATGAACTGGCGGCCCGTTGGTTCCCAATTGGCAAGACGGTTCCAATTGTCGTTGATCCTAGAGTAAGTACAGGACTCCCGATCGTTGAGGGACGAGGGGTTACTGTACGGGCAATCCACAAGCGATTCAAATCTGGACTGCGCATTGATTTCATCGCTAAAGACTTCGACCTCAATCCTGACCTTGTTGAGACTGCTCTCCAGTATTGGGAGAGGGTCGCCGCTTGATCTTACTCTGCGATGAGGATATTGGGACCGGCGTTCCCAATGCTCTCACTGCGGTTGGATACGACGCTCGTTCATTGATAGGTATGTCGTGGGGAGGGCTTCCGGATCAGTTTTGGTTAACGAAAGCGGGCCAATTAGGGCTTCTTGTCCTTAGTTGCAATAAGAAGATGCTCAAGGTGGCCGAAGAGAGAGACACGATTATCCGTGAAAATGTCGGGATTGTGTTTCTGACCTCTGGCGAGGAACATCCACCGAAGGTTCTTTTAAGCCTGCTAAAAAGGTGGTCGGATATAGAATTGCTTTGGGATACCACGCCAAAACCTTTTGCCCGATTTCTATCTCCGAATAACCGTCTTCTGGACAGATTTAGAGACTTTCGCTTATAGCCTAGGGAGTTTGCTTTGGTATCTCGTTCAGGCTAAGTAAACACTATAGGTTAGAACTTAGGCAAATTACTCCAGCAGCGCCAGATCGAAGTCTGCCAACGACTCGATGCGGTGGTCGGCCGGGGAGAGGTCCAGGTCCCGAGTCAGGGGCGTCAATACTGCCACCACTGTCATCCCCGCGGCCTTCGCCCCCTGGATGCCGTGGGGCGAGTCCTCGAACACGAGGCACCGAGTGGGCTCCGCCCCCAGCTCACCGGCGGCCTTCAGAAAAATTTCGGGGGCGGGCTTACCGTTGGTCACCATGTCCCCCGAGATGACGACCCTGAACCGCTCCTTGACGTCGAGGGTCGTGAGGACGGCGTCGACCCAGTTGGCCTGGGAGGAAGAGGCAAGCCCGATGGGCAGGTCCCGGGCCTGTAGCGCATCAAGAAGGGCGTAGAGACCGGGCGAAGGCTCCACCTTTTCCTTCAGGTTCCTCAGGATCACCTCGTCGTACACGCCGATCCAGTCTTCCAGACGGCCGTCGAGCCGGAACCGCTCCTTGAGCCATCCCCACGTGTGCTCCACCGTCGTGCCCAGAATGGCTCGGTTGTCCTCGTCGGTCAGGGAGTGGCCGTGGGACTGCAGCACCTGGTTGAGGGAGAGGTAGTAGAGGGGTTCGCTGTCTGCCAGTACGCCGTCCATGTCGAAGATGACGGCCTCGATGGGTTGGGTCGGCATGGTAGTTATTTTACCACCCGACCGAGGACTCGCGCTTCGATTGACAGCCCAAACCCGACTCTCTAAGGTAGGCTATTGCACGTCCCGCTAACCCTTCGCCTTCATCCATGTTTCCCATATCCGACCCCGAACACCCCCGACACGGCTTCCCCGTAGTCAACGTGACCCTGATGGCCCTTTGCGTCCTCATTTTCCTGTACCAGGTCCTGCTCCTCGATGACTTCGAGCTGTCCCGTTTCTACAACAACTACGGAGTCGTCCCCTATGAGCTCACGGGCCGGGGAGACCTGGGAGAGCAAGTGAAGGCCCTGGTGGAAGAGGGCGACCGGTCGGTGCTGGAGGTGGAAGGGGTGTCGGGGGCGCTGGTCCGACACGCTGTTAGGGTCGGGGAGGATGGCACGGTGCAGTTCGCCGACGTCCGCAACGTCTACGAAGGCGGCCCGAGTCCCTGGGTCACCCTGTTCACCTCCATGTTCATGCACGGCGGATGGATGCACCTCATTGGGAACATGCTCTTCCTGTGGGTCTTCGGGGACAACCTGGAGGCCCGCATGGGCAGGGTCAAATACCTGGCGTTCTACGTGATATCCGGGCTCTTCGCCTCCGTGGCGCAGGTGGGCATAGACATGGACTCGGCAATCCCGACCATCGGGGCCAGTGGGGCGATAGCCGGCGTGCTGGGCGGCTACCTCGTTCTCTTCCCCCACGCTCGGATACAGACCTTGATATTCATGATCCTGATTACCGTTATCGCGGTACCGGCGTGGCTCCTCATCGGGATATGGGTGATCATCCAGTTCTTCAACGGGTTCATCTCCCTGGGCGGCGAGTTCGCCCAGGGCGTGGCCTACTGGGCGCACATCGGTGGTTTCGTCGCCGGGTTCCTCATGCTCGCGGCCATGACGGGCGGGGCGCAGATCAGGCGGATCCTCCCTCGGGGGTGAGGGGAGAGGCCGGCTTGCCGGCTGTCCAAGCACTGCTGTGTCCATCAGGCTTGACAGTGCCATGCCGAGCGATTGCATTCCGTCCACCACTCTGGCCGCAGGCTGTCAGCCCGGCATTTTATATACCCGTCCGTGGCGCGTTCCAAAGCGCAAGGGTAGGGCCCTATGCTCCCTTGCGGTCGCCACAACGGGTACAGGCCAGAGTGGTACTAGCCTTATCCAAGGCCCAAGGGAGCGCTTTCGTATACGACCCCGACATCCCCAGGGCCGCCCCAAGTTGAGGTTATGGATATTGACTGACCCGCGTTTTGGAGGCTCAAAGGAGAACCGAGCGTGAAACTGAAGATAGCAGCCCTAGCCCTGGTGACGCTTATAGCCTTGATGGGATGCCGAGGGAGCGAGCCCGTGCCCACCACCACCCCGCCCCCCTCCCCAACATCCGCTATGCAACCTTCGCCTCTCGCAACCGCCCCGGTCACGCCCACCGAGACGTCCATGCCCGCTCCAACGC
>JAAXHX010000607.1 GCA_012270635.1 Dehalococcoidia bacterium
CTGACCACCGATGCCCTGCGCTCCCACTTTCTTTCCGAAGAGTTCTACCTGAAACATTTTTCGGAGAACGACGCTTACAATCGGCTGTACGATGCGGTCCTGGTACCGGAAGTGACGGCGCAGATCCAGGAGGACGAACGGGCCAACTTCCTCGGCGGCATCAGGGTGGAGGAAGAGGACGTGGAGCCGCTGATCAAGGAGATCCTGCCGCCGCCGGAGCTCAGGCGCCAGGTGGAGGGTGCGGTGATGGGGGCGGTGGAGTACCTGAACGAAGAGATCGATCCGGCGACCGGCGAGCCGATTGCAGTGCCCGACGTCTACATTCACTTTCGCCCTACAATCGGCGCCGCCTCTCCTCCCCCGGAGGGTGTCGAGGCCGTGGAGGGAACGGCCAAGCCCGCCCTGCTCGGCTTCCTGGCGCGGGAGATAGAGAGAAACCTCGCGATACTGCCCCCGCAGGAAGGAACGCTTGAAGAGAGGGTAGAGACGTTCAGCGAGCAGATGGCGGATACGCTGATACAGCTTCAGGACCCCCGGTTCCCGATCAGCGCGCCGTCTCTCGTGGGCGTGCCGTCGGAAGCCAGGCCCGAGGCATACGCCCAGGCAAAGGTCGAGGCCGGTGAGAAGGGGCTTTCGCCCGAGCTGCTGGCCCTGCTGGACGATCTGGACGAAGAAGTCAACGAGGCCCTGTCGCTGCCCGACTCCCGGGAGGCGCTGACCGGGGTCCTGACCATAGCTGCGGAGGCGCTGGTGGGGCCGCTCATAGACGCCGGCCTGGACGATTTTCGGGAGAACCAGCTGGATGACCAGGACAGGTTCGACCCGCTGGCGAAGATAGCCAAGAACCGGGGCATAAGCAAAGGAGAGGCGTTACAAGAGGTGGAGGGAGTGCGACAATGGTTAACCCGGGGGAAGACGGCCGGGTCCTGGGTGGGGATACTGGCGATTGTCGTGTTCAGCGTGCTGCTGGGGCTGGTGCACCTGCCGGGCTTAAAGTCGTTCCTCGGGTGGCCTGGTCTGGCAATCCTGCTGTCGGGCGGGGCGTTTCTTGGTCTGGACCTCGCGTTGAGGTCGCAGCTGCCGAATATGTTTGCGTCCTTTCTGGAGGTGGGACATGCGGGGTGCGACGGGCTGGCCGGACGGGCGTCGGAGGTGGAGCCGGCGCTGTGCCAGCTGGGGGTGGACGTGGGGACTTCGATGATCACGGATGTCTCCGGCAGCCTGATAGCGCCGACGATAGTGATAATGGTCATTGGCGGGGCGCTGGTCGTGGCGTCGGTGCTGAAGCGGGGCCCGGCCAGGTAGGGGGGAGGGGATGGCCACCCCTCCCGCTCATACTTCCCTTCGACAGGCTCAGGATAAACTAAGGGCTCAGCACGAGCGGCCACCCTTCCCCGCTTATACTTCGACGGGCTCAGGGTGAGCGGCTCCACCCACGCCGGGGATGACAGAGGAAAAGAGGATGGAGGAAAATCAAGGACGGTAGAATTGACGGGAGGCTGATTACAGATGACAAGAATTCCCAGGATCAAGACGAGGGAGGACGTGGCCGAAGGGGGGCGGGGAGCATACGATGAGATAAAGGGGAGTCGTGGGGAGGTGTCGGGGCCGTTTTCGGTGCTGTTGAACAGTCCAGAGATGGCGCGTCGGGTGGCGCATCTGGGCGCGTATATCAGGTTCGAATCGAGCTTGTCGGCGGACGTGACGGAGCTGGCGATTCTCACGACGGCCCGGGAGTGGAACTGCCAATATGAGTGGACCTATCACGAGCCGGAGGGCCGGAAGGCCGGGGTGAGGGAAGAGGCGATAATCGCGGTGCGGGACCGGAGGGCTCCGTCCGGGCTGACTGAGGACGAGGCGGTGGTATTCAACTATGTCCTGGAGACGATGCGTAATCACAAGGTGTCGCATGAGGTGTACGATGCGGCTTTCTCGAGGTTTGGGGCGCGGGGGGTGGCGGACCTGACGGCGACGACGGGGTACTACGCGCTCCTGGCCGGGGCGTTGAACACGTTTGAAGTGGAGGTGGACGAGGGGGATAGGCCGTTGCTACCCTTGTAGGCGGGGATGGCCCTCCCCCCAACCCCTTGGGATGAATTGGTTCCCGCCCACCCGACCTGTTTTATTGAATAACGGGACGTGCTGCCTCGCAGCATGTCCCGTTATTCGTTGTTCAGGGGGGATGGGGTTACGCCCGAGGCGCACTTTTGGCTGGCTGAGGGCTAGGCGAGGATTTGCGCGTGCATCCGCTCGACCCTTCGAGAACCTCAGGGTGAGCGGAGGAAGGGGATGGATTCCGCCTCGGGGGCCGGAATTACGGAAGGAGAGGGTGGGTGGGATGAAGAAGGGTCGAGACGTTGCTTAATGGGAGGTGCGGGGATATACTCCCGATTCTTTGATTCAGGCAGGAGGGTGTAAATGGCCAGGAGACCGCCGCCCCGGCAGGGGCATCCCTACTATATGTACGATTGCATCCAGGACCAGCCGGAGGCGATAACTAAGATACTGGAGACCCAGGG
>JAAXHX010000608.1 GCA_012270635.1 Dehalococcoidia bacterium
CCTTTGAACAGGCCCAGGTCGACAGGCCCGAGGTGCAGCGCCTCTCCGGCCTCGTCAATCTGGAATATGACGAGGCCCAGGACCCCGTGGTAGTCAACGCCGGCGGCTACGTCGACATCGCCATAAACACCGCCAATGGGAGCCCGGCAAGCCAACGCATCGAGCAGGCCCGCGGCACCCCAGAGCACCCCCTCACCGACGACGAGCTAAACGAAAAATTCGCCTCCTGCGCCCGCATTATCCTGGACGACGCCCAGGTGGAGCAGGCCGTCTCCCAGCTCTATGCCCTCCAGGACCTCCCCGACGTCAGGGCCCTTATGTCCACCATAGCAACCCCCGCCATGGCCCCGGCCCGGGGCTAGGGGGGGCCAGCTCACCTAGGGGTCGGGGCCCGCATGCCGCGCAGGTCGTGCGGCATGTCTGAGGGGTCATCAACCGCCATTTTCAGGCCCCCGGGCCATTGTCCACTCTGTCTCGACACTTGCCGCCCAATGAGCGTTCCATAGGGTTGACTAGGGCCGGGGCGCGTGGTAAATTAGCCAACGCTCGTTCGCACTTTAACAACTGAATAGTGGAAGGAAGCCTAGCTAGGTAAGTCAAAGAAAACTACATGGCGAGTTTGATCCTGGCTCAGGGCGAACGCTGGCGGCGCGCTTTATGCATGCAAGTCGAACGGATCTCTCCGTGAAGCTCCCGGAGGAAACCCGAGTCCAAACCGGAAGCCCGATTCGTCGGGTGGAAGGGGAGGGCCCGGGCCACCGAAGGGATTGGATCGGATCACAGAGGTTAGTGGCAAACGGCTGAGTAACGCGTAACCAACCTGTCCCGGTGTGGGGGACAACCTCGAGAAATCGTGGCTAATACCGCATAACATGGCTCTTCGAAGGGAGGGTCATCAAAGGCTCCGGTCGCATAGGGAGGGGGTTGCGTTCTATCAGGTAGTTGGTGAGGTAAAGGCTCACCAAGCCGACGACGGATAGCTGGTCTGAGAGGATGATCAGCCAGACGGGGACTGAGACACGGCCCCGACTCCTACGGGAGGCAGCAGCAGGGAAT
>JAAXHX010000609.1 GCA_012270635.1 Dehalococcoidia bacterium
AGGCAGATAGGCTATCCCAACGTCCACGTGCTTGAGGGCGGCACGACCACCTGGAAGGCGGCCGGCCTGGAGCTTGAGTCCGGCCCCGACAACGCCGTCCCCGCCTTGCTGGAAGAAGCCCGCGCCCGGGTCCCGTCGCTGCCGCCTGAAGATGTCGCCCGGATGATGGAGTCTTCCGTGGCACTGTTTATCGGGACGAGTGCCGAGTTCGCTCAGGGACACCCAATGGGCAGTCAATGGGCCCCTCGCGGCTCCCTAGAGCTGGTGGTGGAGCACATGGCGCCGTCCAGGTCGACCTCCGTGGCCCTGGTCAGCCCCGAGGGCCGTGAATCGTTGCTGGCGGGCCTGGCATTGCTGGATATGGGATATGAAAACGTGGCGTCGATGGAGGGTGGGACGAGGGCTTGGACTACCGGAGGTCTGCCCCTAGAAACGGGTCTGGCGGGGGTGATGACCCCCCCGAACGACCTGGTGTCCACGGGATCGGGGCGCAACTTCGCTGACGCCATCAACTACCTGCGCTGGGAAGAGGAGCTGGGCCACAAGTACGAAAAGGCTTAGCCGAACGTCAGGCTGTGGATGGTCGCGTGTTCCATGGCCTCCCAGTCGACGTCCAACCCCAGGCCCGGCTTTTCCGGGGCGTAGACGTACCCGTCGGGCTGGGTGCGCACCACGTCCACCATTCCGTATTCGTAAGGTTCGTAGGGCATCGTCTGTTCGAAGTAGGAACAGTTGTCGGTGGTCAGCATCACGTGCAGGTTGGCCGTCGAGTTCAGGCTGAAACCCCAGGACATGATCTCGCAGTTCACACCTTCCGCCCGGGTGATGCCGACCGCCTTCCGCAGGGGAGTCACCCCACCGAGAATCAGAGCGTCCGTGCGAGCCGCCCGCCAGCACCCGTCCTTGACCGCGCCCTCGAAAGTCGACAGGTCCATGATCCAGTTCCCCGAGGGAAGTACTGGCATTTCAACTTCCTGCGCCAGGGTCCGGTAGCCCTCCAGGTCGTAGTCGGGTAAGGGCGCCTCGAACCAGGCGAACCCCAGGCTCTCCAGCTCCTTGGCAACCCAAAGCGCCGACTCCCGGTCGTAGTTGTTCTCCGCATCCAACATGAACTCTACATCGCCGCCGGTATGCCTTTGCCTGACGGCCCGGGCAAGGGAGACGTCCTGCTCCGGCACGCACCACGTGTGGAACTTGACGGCGGTGAAGCCCTGCTCCAGCAGCGTCTCTACGAAGTCCAGGTAGGCGGGTATGTCGTCCAGCATCGGCGTGCTGGCGTAAGACCGGATGCGGTCTCGCACCGGGCCCATCAGCTTATAGAGGGGCTGCCCCGACGCCTTACCTGCCAGGTCCCATAGCGCTATGTCAATCGCAGCCAGGGCCTGAGCGGGGATGGGAAAGACCCGGGGCCAAAGGTCCCGACGCAACGATTCTCTGTCAAGCGGGTCCCGACCCACGAGGATGGGGGCGAGATGTCGCAGGGTCTCCGCCGTATACCTGTCGTAGTCGAAAGAGGTGGCATTCCACGCGCCTCCCACCCCCTCGACCCCCGCGTCGGTGAAGATGCGGACTATGGTATTGGTGGAGAACTGGTCGGGAAGGTCGTGAGACCATGTGAACCGTTGTACCTGGGGAGCCACGGCCCGGACTTCGACCCGCTCTATTTTCATCCGACTCCCCCGTTGGCCTTAGCCCGGCTGGTCCAGGGGTGTTTCCTAAAGCTCCCCCCGACGCTTCTTTGCATCCTATCACATCCCCCCTGTACCGGACGTTCCGTGCTTGGTGGCGCCTTCTGGCCCATCCTCTCCCTTCTGCAGGGCTGATGAGAGGTGAGCCCGCTTGCACCCAGGGTTGCAGTGCCTTTAACCTTCAATGCCGGCCCCCGGCATAGAGCAAGTGGAGGTGTTGATTTGTCAGACGCGAACCCAACCTACGCCATGTTCTCTCGACAGGAAATGGACCGTCGCATCGCTCGGGCGCGGGGCCTCATGGCGCAAAGCGACCTGGACGCGTTGCTGATCACGGGAGAGCACAATTTCCATTACTTTGTCGGCGCGGCCCCGAGCATCGGTCCCAACGAGTCCCTCGCCCGCCCCTC
>JAAXHX010000610.1 GCA_012270635.1 Dehalococcoidia bacterium
GGGCTGCGTGGACGTCTTCGATCCTTGGGCCGGCGTCCGCTTTAGCAGCCCGACCAAGCTCGCTATAACTGCCTGCGGCGCCGCACTTACGGTGGCCAGTATCCGCTTTAGTTGCTCGACCATGCCTCCGCCTCTTTCAAACTATCCACGGCATGGTACGCCCCATCGTGGCCTATCACCGTCAGGAAAACCTTGTCCGACCCCTGGTTGTCTCCCTCTCCAAATTGCAAGGCGAAGCCCTCGATATCGATCTCGCTAGAGCCCAGAATGCTGTCCATGAAGCACGCCCGGTCCAGGTCCTTGCCACATTCTTCCAGTCCGGCTATAGCCATGCGGCCCGACAAATAGCCTTCGAGGGATATGAAGCCTGAGGCGGCGTCCGGGGCGTGGGCCTCGAGGGCCTTCTGGTACGCTCCCACCACCGGCAAGGACGAGTCCCAGGGGAAGGGCACGACTTGCGTCACGACAACCCCTGTTCCCCTGTCGCCCAACTCCTGTTGCAGCGCATTGCTGCCCACGAAGGATACGTTCAGGAACATCGGGTCGAAGTTCAGGTAGCGGGCCCAGATTATCAACTCCGCGCAGGGCTTGTATGCGCCAATCATGATCACCGCTTCCGGTTCGCCCTCCATCAGATCGAGCAGAGCGGTCTTCACCGCCGTGGTGTTGCGCACGTAGAGTCCCACTGCCACGGGTTCAATCCCGTGAGGCTCCAGGGCCTCCAACACCCCCCGGTAACCGCTGCGTCCGTAGGAATCGTCCTGGTACATAACCCCGATCCTGGTGACCTCCAGGTCTTCTATCAGTCGGGCAACCATTTCCGCGGCCTCCTGCTTGTAGGAGGAGCGCAGGTTGATGATGTTTTCCCACTCCGGGTCCCGCAGGAACCCCGCACCGGTGTAGGGACTTATGAAAGGCACGTTGGCCGCCGCGGCTAAGGGGATCGCGGAGCGGGAGGTCGGGGTGCCGACCCCTCCGATCAATGCAAAGACGCCGTCCTGCTCAATGAGGTTGCGCGTGTTGGTGATCGCGACCTCGGGTTCGTAGGAGTCGTTGTAGGATACGAGTTCGAGGCGTCGGCCGTGGACTCCCCCGTTCGCGTTCGCTTCGGCAAAGGCTGCTTCGATGCCCAGCCGCATGTTCAGGCCGAGCTCCTGGGCCGGCCCTTCGAAGGCCGCCGACTGACCAAAGAGAACCCTATCGTCCGAGACGCCGGGGCTGTCCGCCTCTTCCGGAACGCTGGTCGCCGTGGGGGCGCTTATGACCGGACCCTGCTCACCGTTGCCGCTGCCACCGCAGGCTGAAAATGTGAGTAGAGCCAAGGCCCCAGCTATGAAGCAGGCGAGAAGGGCAGGCGCAATGGGAAGGCTGACCCTCATCCGAGCTTGCAATCCTCCATACTCAACATGTCCGTCTCCAAATCCGGTCGGCATTAGGAAATGCTTGCCGTGGCGCAGTTATCATAAAGTTTACCTTAGTGGGCCCTGCGCCCACATCAGTGTAACAGGGTCTGGCGTAGTCACACCTTGTAGCAGCCCAGGGTGAGGCACGTAATGTCATCGTGCTGGGGAGCATCCTCTGCAAAGCGGTTCACGGCCTTGACCACCTGCAGCCCGACCTCTTCCGCATCTCTGGGAGGGGCCTCTTCGAAGATGTGCCGCACGCGGTTGATGCCCAGCTGTACTCCTTCGCCATTCATTGCCTCGGTCACACCGTCGGTGTAGAGCACCATCGTGTCCCCGGGGGACAGGTATATCGTCTCCTGATTGTAGTCGAAGTCCGGGAGCACCCCGAGGGCTATGCCCCCTGTGAGGGGAAGTAGGCTGGAAGTGCCATCGCTGCGGATGAGGAGGGGAGGGTCGTGGCCGCCGTTGGCGTAGGTGAGGGCTCGGGTGGCGGGGTTGTACACGGCGTAAAGCATGGTCACGAACATAGAGGCGCTGTTGTCTTCGTGGAGCAGGTTGTTCACTTCGGAGAGCACCGCGCCTGGCCCATCAACGCCAATGGCCGCGCCTTTTAGCAGCGTGCGGCTCGACATCATGAACAGGGCCGCCGGCACCCCCTTCCCCGACACGTCCGCTATAGCCAGGCCCACCTGTCCGTCATGCAGCCTCATCACGTCGTAGAAGTCCCCTCCCACGTTGCGGGCCGGCTGCATGGTCCCGAACACCTTGTAAGTGTCGCTGTTGGGGAAAGCCGTTGGCAGGATCGACTGCTGCATGGCGCTGGCGACGTTCAGCTCGTTCTGAAGGGCCACCAGCTTGTCCCGTGCGTTGAGGGCCTCCCGAAGCTCCTCTATGTGCTGCAAGGTGCGGTCTATGGTGAAGCGCAGATCATCGAAGTCCACGGGCTTCGTTACGAAGTCGAACGCGCCCCTGTTCATGGCCGTTCGGATGTTCTTCATATCGCCGTAGGCGGAAATTATCACGGACCTCAGGTTGGGGCTCACCTTGGGTATCTGCTCCAGCAGGGTTAGCCCATCCATCCTGGGCATGTTGATGTCCGAAAGGACCAT
>JAAXHX010000611.1 GCA_012270635.1 Dehalococcoidia bacterium
AGTAAGGCGTGCTGTCGAAACGCATTACCCGTTCCTCGCTGTACAGTCGTGCCCCCGGCCCCGCCACCCGACTTTATCACTAAACCCGCCTCCCTGTCCCCACTTTCATCCCTTCCTCCTGTGGCGTCCTGCAGGCGGTGTCGGTAAGATACCTATAGGTCCATCGCCTCTGACCCGCGGTCCGATTTGACAAAGGGAAGGTGAACAATGCCGTGCGAGCACGCATCCTCCAAGTCCTCCTTTCCCGACCACTGGGTCGACGGCCTTGACCCCACCGAGCCGGCCCTTCAGGTGCACCGTTACGCCGAAGGCACGTGGATCATGCGCCAGTCGTTGCTGGACCACTGGGAGGCGCCTTTCATATATCTCTTCGCCGGCTCGGAGCGGGCCATCCTCTTCGATACCGGCGCCCCTGGCAAGCTCCCCCTCCGGCAGACCGTCGATCAGCTGGTCGGGGGCGACTTTCCCCTCATCGTCGCTCACACCCACTCCCATTTCGACCACCTGGCAGGAGACTGGCAGTTCGAGGGCCGGGAGAACGCCAAGATTGTCGGGCACACCCCCGAGGATGTCGCCGCCTTCTTCGGCATGACCCCCTGGCCCGTCACCCCGGCAACCGTGGACCTGGGAGGCCGCATCATCGACCTCATTCCCATCCCCGGCCACGACGTGGCGGGCATCGCAACCTACGATCGGGCCACGGCTATCCTCGTCACCAACGACTTCCTGTACCCCGGACGCCTCTACGTGCGCGACTTTCCGGGCTACCGGGCCAGCCTGGAGCGGATGATCGAGTTCACCGGTTCCCGACCCGTATCCTGGGTCCTGGGCTGCCACATAGAGATGACGACGGCACCGGGCGTCGACTACGAGCAGTCCGCGCCCACCCACCCTGACGAACACCGCCTGGAGTTGGGAATCGAACACCTGAGGGAGCTGTGGGAAGCCGTCCGGGATATGGGCCCCGAGCCGCGGCGCGAGGTCCATGACGACTTCATCATCGTCCCCCGCCCGGCCTGACGGCTATCTAACGTAATCCCTCGTCAGCTTCTCGTAGAGGGC
>JAAXHX010000612.1 GCA_012270635.1 Dehalococcoidia bacterium
CTGCCCGGCGTATTCAGCGCCAGGGAAGCGATGAAGGAGGGCGCCCCCCTGCTCCACGACGACCTCTACGCGGACGTCGGCGGGGCGAAGGCCGAAAAGCCGGGCAACGTCGCCAGCTATTACAAGCTGGAGCAGGGTGACATAGAGAAGGGCTTTGCCGAGGCCGACGTGATCGTCGAAGGCGAGTTCTCCTGCCCGACCATCCACCAGGGTTACATCGAGCCCCACCCCTGCACCGTCCTCTGGAACGAAGACGGCCGCGTAATGGTGTGGTGCAGCACCCAGGGCGGGTTCCTGGTGAGGGACCGCACCGCGGACATCCTCGGCGTCCCCGTATCCCAGGTCAAAGTTATGACCCAGGAGATCGGCGGGGGCTTCGGCGGCAAGACCGAGATCTACATAGAGCCCGTGGCGGCCCTCCTTTCGAAGAAGTCGGGCAGCCCGGTCAAGATAGTCATGTCTCGCCGAGAGGTCTTCGAGGCCACCGGCCCGACCTGCGCCTCCTACGTGAAGGCCAAGCTGGGCGCCACCAAGGACGGGAAGATGGTGGCCTGCCAGTCCTACCTGGCCTATGACGCAGGCGCCTACCCCGGCGCCCTGGTCATCTGCGGCACCATGTGCATCTTCGCCGCCTACGACATCCCCAACCAGATGTCCGAGGGCTACGACGTCGTCGTCAACAAGCCGAAGTCGGCGGCCTACCGCGCTCCCGGGGCCCCCAACGCCACCTTCGCCAGCGAGCAGCTCGTGGACCAGCTGGCCGAAAAGCTGGGTATGGAACCCATCGAACTGCGCCTGGCCAATGCCGCCATGGAAGGGACCCGCCGGATAGACGGCCCCATCAACCCGAGAATCGGCTCCATCGAGATAATGGAGGCCATCAAGAGCCATCCCCACTACACCTCTCCCCTGGAGGGGCCCAACCGGGGCAGGGGCGTCGGCCTGGGCTTCTGGTTCAACATCGGCGAGCCCTCGGCCTGCTCCATCAGCGTCAACGACGACGGCACCATCAACCTGCTGGAAGGCTCCGCCGACATCGGAGGGACCAGGGCTTCCATCGCCATGCAGGCCGCCGAGGTCCTCGGCATCCGGGCCGAGGACGTCAACCCCGCCGTCGTGGACACGGACTCCATAGGCTTCACCGCCCAGTCGGACGGCAGCCGCACCACCTTCGCCACCGGACTGGCCGCCTACGAAGCCGCCCAGAGCGTCAGGAAGCAGATGATCGAGCGGGCCGCCCGACTCTGGGAGGTCGAAGAAGGCACGATACAGTACGATAAGGGCGTGGTCAGCTCGAAATCCGACCCTGAACTGAAGATGACCTTCCAGGAATTGGCCGGCCGGGCCCGAGAGGTGGGCGGGCCCGTCGTGGGCAGTGCCTCGGTCAACCCCTCCGGCATCGGAGGCTCCTACGCAGGCGCCATCGCCGACGTGGAAGTCGACCCCGAGACGGGCAAGGTGGAGCTGCTCCGCTACACCGCCTTCCAGGACGCCGGCAAGGCCGTACACCCCAGCTATGTCGAGGGCCAGATGCAGGGAGGGGCGGTCCAGGGCATCGGCTGGTCCCTCAACGAGGAGTACTACTACAGCAACGGCGACTTCACCAACAGCAGCTTCCTGGATTACAGGATGCCCACCTCCCTGGACCTCCCAATGATCGACACGGTAATCGTCGAGTGCCCCAACCCCGGGCACCCCTACGGGGTCAGGGGCGTCGGCGAGGCGAGCATCGTCCCGCCGATTGCCGTGATTGCCAACGCCATACACAAGGCGATCGGGGTGCGCCTGACCTCCACGCCCATGAACCCAGGCGCCGTCACCGATGCCCTGCAGAGGCAAGATGGCGGGAATGGCAGTTCCTAGCAAGCAGCGGAGAATGTCATAGGGGTCGCTCAAGAAGACCCTGTGAGCCGAGAGAGATCAAAGGGGAGGACGCTCAGGTGTCCTCCCCTTTCCCTTCTGCGGTTAGACTATGGCCCCTTTGTCCCTCAGCCGGGCTATATCGTCCCAGGTGTAGCCCACGGAGAGGAGATGCTCTTCCGTGTGCTGCCCGAACTCAGGGGCTACGTCGGGGGTTTGCCCCGGGGTACGGGTGAATGTCAGCGGCGGAGACACCAGGGTAAAGTCACCCTCCGCAGGATGCGTGAGGTCCAGAAAGTAGCCATTAGCCTCGGCCTGCGGGTCGGCTATCACCTCGTCCAGGCTTTGTATCGGGCCCCACATGCAGTCCTCGCCATCCAGCCGCTCGGCCCATTCAGCCCTGGTCCTCTCGGCAAACCTGTCGTCCAGCATTCTGATCAGCTCAACGTTGTTCTCCGACCGCTTTTGGAGGGAGTCGAACCTCGGGTCGTCTATCAGTTCATCGATCTCCAGCGCTCGACAGAAGGCGGGCCAGTACTTGTCCCCGTGCACCATGACCAATTGTAGCCACTTCCCGTCCCTGGCTTCGTAGAAGTTGAATATCGGGTTCAGGACGTCGGTGCGGAGATTGCGTCGCACCGGCGTCCGGTCCTTCAGCGCCAAGATCAGGTCGGGCCCCATGACCCACATTCCGGTGTGCAGCAGCGAGGTGTCGATCCGCTGTCCCCTCCCCGACCGCTCCCGCTCGAAGAGCGCCATGCCCACTGCCGTCGTCAAGCTCAGCGCCGTGGTCAAGTCCCCCATGGCCGGGCGCTCCTGCACCGGCGGCGTGCCCACCTGCCCCAACATGCCCATGAGACCCGACCTCGCCCAGAAGGCCGCGTAGTCAAATCCTGAGCGGTTCTTCTCGGGGCCCTCCATCCCGTACCCCGTGAGCACCACGTATATTAGGCCCTCGTTGACCGCCGACAGGTCCTCGTACCGCACCCGGTAGCGTTCCTGGCGGTGGGGCGTCAGGTTGGTTACCACCACGTCGCAATGCGCCGCTAGCCGGTGAATGACCTCCTGTCCCGACGGGTTACCCAGGTCTACGGCGATGCTCTTCTTGCCTCTGTTCAGCAGCTCGAAGGAGACGTTCAGGCCTCCCTCGTGGGTGATGACCCCCTTGGCGTTCACGTCGAAACCCCGGCTCGGGTCCCCCGTCACGGGATGTTCCACCTTTACCACCTCGGCCCCCAGGTCCGCCAAGATCGTCCCCGCCGCCGGCACGGCGACGAAACTCCCCAGCTCCAAGACCTTTATCCCTTCCAGCAATGGAGACATCGCTTTCTATCTCCGGCCTATGCGCTGATGCACGTCCGTCAAAGTGGGTTTCGCCATCGGAGGCCGGGGAAGCGGCTGAAGTCCATGTCGTTGGAATGGACCTCCGCCTGGTATTCCATAGCCACGGCGGCGATATGGGAGTCGGTCACAAGGTTCGCCCCGACACCTGCCGCCACCAGGTTCCTTCGAAAGTGGTCCATGTGCCCAGCCCCGGGGTTGATCGGCATGACGTGGGGAAACCGGAACCATTCCCGAACGTGGTCTACCGCTTCCGCGGGCGTCGCCGGACTTACGACCACCTTGGGGTGCGTCATCAATCTCACGAACCCCGCTGCCACGACCCACGGCAGCCCCACCCTCTCCGAGCCGTTTATCAGTCCTTCCCACCACCGGCGGGCAGAGTCGTGAAAGGGGGCCGCGTCGTTGTAGGCGTAGACCAGAAGATTGAGGTCGGGGACTATCACTGGGGACCCGGCGCGTAGAAGCCCTCGACTTCAAGTTCGTCGCTAAGCTGGTTGAGCTTCATCGGATCAACGCCTGAGACGAGGCCGCTCCGGTTGGGCGTTATCCGGTATTCAGCCCGGGTCTCCCTGATTGCGCCGGGCGAAAGCCCTCGGCGCAATACTTCGTTCACCACCTGCTTGAAGGAGATGTCTAGTAGGCGGGCCTTCTCCTGCAGGGCTTCGGCCAGATCGTTGTCCAAGGTCAATGTAGTTCTCATGCAGGCATCATAGTGCATATCCAATCTGATGTCAAGATGCTCATTGACCCTTTACTGCCAATTCAGTACCATGCTCCCACCCCGACTTTCCTTTCATGGAGGCTGCCATGCCGCCCGCCTTCCCGGAATCCGAATACCAAGCCCGTCTAGCCCGCGCCCGAGATCTACTCAAAGCCCAGGGTCTGTACGGATGCATCTGCATCGCCCCCGAGCTCCTCTACTACTTTGCCGGCCACGAGGCCTACACCTTCTTCAGTGACCAGGCCCTCGTCTTCACCACCGAGGATGACGACCCTAGCCTGGTCATTCGCGAGGTGGACCTCCCCGTGTCCCGGGAGACGGCCTGGATTACCGACTTCCGCACCTTCCACTACGGCAAAGACAATCCCGCAGACTTCGTCGCGGAGGCGGCTCGGGAGAAGGGTGTGGCCGGTGGCAGGCTCGGCGTTGATCTCGGCTCCTTCTCCGCCTCCGCCGGTTACGTACGACGCCTCGCCGCTGCCTTGGCGCCCTCGCAAATCGTGGATGCCACCGACCTCATAAACAGCCTAAGGCTCGTGAAGTCCCCCGGAGAGCTGGCTTACGTTAGGGAGGCCGCATCTTATGCCAATGCCGGCATGGATGCCGCATTGTCGGCAGTCCGACCCGGAATCTCCGAGATACAACTGGCCGCAGAGATCGAATATGCCATGCGCTCCAAGGGGTGCGACTATGCCGCCATGCCCACCTGGGTGCGCAGCGGCCCCCGTTCCCCGAATGCCCACAGCCAGGCCACGGGGCGCGTCATGGAGGAGGGTGACGTTGTCTGCGTGGAGTTTGCCGGCATCGCCCGGCGCTACCAGTGCGTCACCATGAAGACCTTCTCTTTAGGCCCCCCGAGCCCCCGGGTGCGGGCGATGCACGAGGCGGGCCGAGACTCGTTGCTGACCGGGGCCCGGGCCATTGCCGTTGGCGAGCCCGTCTCCGCCGCCGAGGAGGCTTCCATCCCGCCCCTCCAACGCAGGGGGTTCTCACAATTCTCCAACATGCGCTTCGGCATCGGCATTTCCGCCGCCTACCCACCCTCCTGGGTCGACACCCTGAGCATCATCCGGGAGTCCAAGG
>JAAXHX010000613.1 GCA_012270635.1 Dehalococcoidia bacterium
GGGAGTCGGGGGACGAGGTGGAGGTGATATCGCTGCCGTGGCACGGCTACCCGAGATTGCTGGCCCATAACTTCTCCCGAGGGCTGCGCAGGAGGATTGCCGGGCTGGGGCTGGACCTGCTGTTGCAGGATGAGCTCAATCACCCCTCTCTATTCCGGCTGAACGGCGCACTGAAGGGCCTTCCCATCGTATCCATCGTTCATCACCTGCGGTCCAAGGAGGCGCACTCCCGCTGGGCCAAGCCGATCTACCGGAGGGTCGAGGCCCGGTACCTTTCGTCGGTGGACGCCTTCGTCTTCAACAGCCGGACCACCAGGGCGGACGTCGCCGATGCGATAGGAGACCTGAAGCCTCACGTCGTTGCGTATCCGGGCGGCGACCGGCTGAAGCCGAAGGTCGCCCCCCTCCAGGTGATCAGGCGGGCCTCGGCTGCCGGGCCTCTCCGCCTGCTATTTATCGGCAACCTGATCCCGCGCAAGGGGCTGCATACCCTGGTCTCCGCCCTGGCCATATCGGGGCCCGGGTGGCGGCTGGACGTGGTGGGGCCGGACACCGATGCCTCCTACTCCTCCAAGGTCAGGGCCCTGGTCTCGGAGAAGGGCCTGTCCGATAGGGTCACCTTCAGGGGTGCGCTGGGCGACGAAGCCCTCGCCGGGCTGCTGGAGGAGAGCCACGTCCTGGCCGTTCCATCTTCCTACGAAGGGTTCGGCATCGTCTACATGGAGGGTATGGGATTCGGGCTTCCGGCCCTGGGGACATCGTCGGGGGCGGCCTCCGAGACCATCCGACACGGGGTCAACGGCTTCCTCACGCCCCCCGACGACGTGGCGGGCCTGTCCCAGCACGTAATCCGGCTAATCCAGGACCGAACCCTGCTGTCCGAGATGGGCCAGGCCGCCCTGGCCGCCTACGCTGCGCATCCCACCTGGGAGCAAAGCGGCGAGACCATCCGTCGGTTCCTCTTGAAAATTGCCCGCTGAGGCCCGTGTCGTGCCCAAACCCGGAACCCCCGACTACCACCGATATCTTGCGGCCAAAAAGTCCATAGACGACAGGGCTCTGAACCCGCGTGTCTGGGACTCGCTGGCCCGCGCTCTTCCCCGAATGCACCCTCTAAACGTCCTGGAACTGGGCGCGGGAATTGGCTCGATGGTGCAGAGGGTAATCGAGCGGGGCCTGCTCAGTGACTGCCGGTATAGCGCCGTGGACCTGGAGCCGGAAAACGTCACAGAGGCGATGACGCGCCTGCCCCCCTGGGCGCGAGAACGAGACCTCTCCGTCGAAGAGATGGGGGCGGGGGGGCTGCGGTTCTCGGGAGCCGATGTACGCTTCGACCTGTCCTACGAGGCGGGCAATGCAATCGAGGCGCTGGGGAGGCCCGACAGCCGCGGCGCATACGACCTCGTGATTGCCCAGGCGTTTCTCGATCTCGTGGACATCGATACGGTCTTGCCGCTCATTGCAGCGTCCCTGAAGCCTGGCGGGCTCAT
>JAAXHX010000614.1 GCA_012270635.1 Dehalococcoidia bacterium
CGCAGGGCGTCCAGGCGAGACCCCCAGGGCGTCGTCAGACGATGACACTGCGGACGGGGCCAGTCTAAGACGACCTCTCACCTACCCCGGCCCCTCCGCTACTCCTCCCCGTTGGCGTCCGAAACGCCCTTCCCGTAGAGGATCAGCTCGAACCCGCCGGGAACGGTGCGCGACAACTGGAGGATGCCCCAGTAGCTGGCCCCCGTGGGCACTCCGCCCCTGAGCCACTTCTGCACGGTGCGCTCCGTCACGCCGAAGAGCTCGGCCATGTCCCGGCGGGACAGGCCGAGCAAGTCCATCAGACGCCCAAGCCGCTCCCCGAAGTCCTCCGGCCAGGGCGGGGCGCGGCAGTCCTCGATGCGTCCCTTGCCCTCTTCGACTGCCATAGCGCCTCCTCCTCCATCTCGCGTTGCCCGGCGGTAACGATACACCAATGGACTGCCTCCCTCCAGCAGGTGCGGAGCCCCTGGGATGGCGAGGTCGCCCCTGAAAGGGCCGGGAAAGTCAAGAAGGCCGAGCGGTTCATCCCGCTCGGCCTTCCTTCGTCTGCCGGGGAACCTTGGAGCAGGTCCCCTTTGGATCGGGGTTTATCGTCCTGAGTCCGATCCCCTGTAGGGCCAGGGCTGGTCGGTGTCCCTCAGCAGCATCGCCACGCCGCCGTCCACCGAGCAGGCCCACTCCATCATGGCCCGAAGCTCGTGGTCGGCGGGCAGCTCGCCGCAGCGCCACTCCGTCGCCCTCTCCACCGGCAGCTTCCACCGCCGGGCGAACTCCTCCAACGGGAGCCCCGACCGGTCCTCCAGCCGACCCAGCCGCTCCGCGAAGTCCTCCGGCAGCGGCGGCGGGGGATAACCCTTGCTGACAAACTTCCAATCGTCTCTACTCATGCTCTTCGCCTCCTTTCTCGTCGTCGTCCAGCATCAGGTCGTAGCCGCCTGACAGGTCGCGGGCCAGCTTCAGGACGGCCCAGAAGCAGGCCCCCGAGGGCGGCCTTCCCCTGCGCCACTTCAGCACCCCGCGGTCCGTCACGCCGAGCGTCTCGGCGAACTCCGTCCACGACAGCCCCGACAGCTCCTTGAGCCGCTCCAGCCGCCTCCCGAAGTCGTCGGGAAAGGGCGGGAGACGGCGCTCCGCACTCCGGTTCCGTTCCATCGTCGTCATGGTCCTTCCTCCTCTTTTGAGATCACGTTTGCATTGGCCGACGCAGGTCGGCCGTTCCTATACCGGAGGACCTCCTGGTACACGCCTTCGGGCAGGTCCCGGTCGGCATTCATCAGAATCCCGTCCCGAAGCCCCATCGCGTCGGCGATGTTGAGCAGCAGGAAGAGATGGGCCTGGCTGGGGGCCACTCCCCTGTTCCTCCACTTCCTCACCCGGTCGGGGCTGACGCCCATCAGGCGGGCCAGTCCCCTTGAGGACAGACCGCTCTTCTTCAGGAACAGCTTCAGCCGCTCGGAGAAGTCCGACGGAAAGTCGTACTCGACGGGTCGGTGGACACGCTTCTGCACTCCCATACGCTAGCCCTCCTCTCCGTTCTCAACAGGGGCGACATCGACGCCGAGGTGCAGCTGACCGACCCATTCCGGCGGGACGACATGCACCCCGAAGAGGATGTAGAAGCCTCCGGGGATGCGAGCCGCCAGCAGGATGAGGGCGTTCAACCCGTCTCCGCTGGGCTTGGTGCCGTTGCGCCACCGTTCAAGCTGGCGCGGTTCCACGCCCGCGCAGGCCCCCAGGATGCCCCAGGAGAGGCCGGTGGCCTTCTTGAAGGTTTCGAGCCGCTTGGGGAAGTCCGGCCCTATGAGGCCGTCTTCGACGATCAGGTGGGATGGGAGGAGGCCGCTTCTCATTCGACCTCCTCCAGGTAGAAGAGGTCGTCGAAGTCGGTGACGCCCAAGGCGTCCATAAGCTTCTTGCGGAAGTCCGCCGAGGGGCAGCGATGCCCGGACATCAGTTGTGAGAGGTAGCTGGACGAGGTGCCGACCAGCCGCGCCAGCTCGTTCTGGCTCATGTTGAGCCGGTTCATCAGCTCCCACATCTTGTGGGGGTTGAGCCTGACCCTGGTTGAGGGCTGCCTGCGCTTCACGCCGCGCCCTCCTTCCGGGCCGCATCTCCGTCGGCGGTCGTGCGACCTTTGGTTGACGCAAGAGAGCCCTTCCCGCCTGCGCCATTGCGGTACAGGTGGGGGTTGGC
>JAAXHX010000615.1:0-676 GCA_012270635.1 Dehalococcoidia bacterium
ATCGCCGAGACCCGTGAACAGGCCATCCAAGACGTCACCTCGGGTTCCCGGCAGCTCGGCGCCTGGTACTTCCACAACCCCGCCAAGGCCTTCTCCGCCATGGCCACGGAGGAAGAGATTCAACCCGGTGACTTCGATCTCTCCTGGCTCGACTTCCAGCTCAAGCACGGCCTCGTCTGCGTCGGCACCCCCGACTCGGTCTCCGAGCAGATCCAGCAGTTCCGGGAATCCGTCAACTGCGATCACATGACTCTCTTCCTCAACTTCCCCGGACTCACCCTCGAAAAGACCATGCGCAGCATAACCCTCTTCGCCGAGCAGGTGATGCCCCGGTTCCAGTAGTCGGGGTCCCGCCGCCCAGAAGGTTATGTAGGGGTCTCGCCCCCGGCGGGGCATGGTATATAATCGTCCAGACGGCCCCCTCGGCTTCTGCGGCAACGGAACCTGGACTCGGGAGACTGGGAAATGCGGTTCGACTCCACCCCCTACTACCACGTCGGCGAGGACTACGCCTGGGAGACCCTGGTGGACGAGATGCGGGAAGAGGTGCGCCTCATGGACCAGGGCGGCTTCACCGGCATCTGGCTCGCCGAGCACCACTTCGCCTGGGACGGCTGGTACCGCGCATCCCCCAATCCCATCCTTCTCGGCGCCGACCTGGTCAGCGAAAGCGACC
>JAAXHX010000615.1:768-1057 GCA_012270635.1 Dehalococcoidia bacterium
GGGGCAGGGTCGATTTCGGCGTGGCCCGGGGCATCAACAACCGCGCCACCATCCAGTTCCGTGAGGAAGCCGACCGCCGCAACGAACCGGTCCACCGCGCCCTATTCAACGAGACCCTGGAGGTCATCCTGGGCGCCTGGAAGGGCGACGCCCTCTCCTACCAGGGTGAATTCTTCACCTATCCTGCCCCCGGATGGCATGAGACCAACCCCCTCGGCCTCGACCCCCGGTTCCACACCGATGACGGCGAGCTCAAGGCCCTGGGCGTGACACCCAGGCCCTTCCAGCG
>JAAXHX010000616.1 GCA_012270635.1 Dehalococcoidia bacterium
TCCCTGGCGCTGAATACGCCGGGCAGCACCTCGTAGTCGACCTCTATGAGCTCGATGGCGTCCTCGGCGACGTGGGGGCTGGTAGCGGCCACCGCGGCGATCGCGTGGCCCTGGTAGAGGGCCTTGCCGCCGGCGAGGATGTTGTTCCTTCGCCACCTGAGGCCCTGGTCGTCCCCGGCGTCCGGCAGGTCTTTCCCGGTGACCACAGCCTTCACACCTTCCAAGGCTTCGGCTTTGCTGGTGTCGATGGACTTGATCCGGGCGTGGGCGTGGGGGCTGCGCAGGACCTTGCCATGCAGGGGCGAGGTCTTCGGGAAGTCGGCGCCATAGTAGGCGCGGCCCGTCACCTTGTCGGCCCCGTCGTGCCGGATGGGCCGGGTCCCGACTACGTCGTAGTGGGTGTTCGCCAAGACGACGTTCGGTTCATAGTCTTGCTTCGGTTTCGTGGTCGTCATAATCCGACTCCTTGTTCCTTTGGTCTAGGCAACCATATCACAACTGCGGAGGAGCTTGCCCGGCAGGGCGCCGGTGCAATCGTTTCCTTCGAACGTTACCACGCCGTTCACCAGGGTGTAGCGCAGTCCTGTGGGTTTCTGAATGATGCGACGCTCGCCGCCGGGAAAGTCGTGGGAGTAGATCATCTTGTCGTACTGGAAGCCGAGTTCATCCAGATTGTATACCATCACGTCGGCCCAGTCCCCGACCCTCAGGGTCCCGCGGTCCTTGAAATCGGCGAACCAGCCGGGCAGGGCGCTCATTTTGTAATGGCCCTGCTCCAGGCTCATGATTCGCTTGTCCCGGACCCAGTAGGCCAGGAACTCCACGGGCCAGGTGCTGGTGGTGAGGTAGCGGGTGTGGGCGCCGCCGTCGGAGACGGAGACGTGGCCGTAGGGGCTCAGGATGTTCTCGTCCAGGGGTCGGGGGTCTACGGGGTGGGCGAAGACGGTCTCGAGACCCTCGTCGAGGGCGAGATCCAGGAAGGTGTCGACGGGGTGCTTGCCCTGGGCGGCGGCGATCTCGGCTATTGTGCTCCCGTCGTACCTGTAGTTGCGTTCGTGGACGGTCTCCAGCACCGTGACCCGTGACCAGTCGGTGCGGAGGAGCTGCCGTTCATCGGCGTCCTTCTTCATGGCGGCCCGGATGACGGGGTCTTTCAGCTTGATGGTGCGCTCTTCTATGCTGCCGACCAGGGGGTCCACCCAGCTGGGAATCGAGTCGAAGAGGTTGTATTCGGAGAGCTGGAACTCGGCGTTGACCTCCATGACCAGCTCCTGGGTGAAGAGGGGCAGGCCCTCGGCTCGCATTCTGGCGACCCACTCGTCCCGGGCGGACTCCTGTTCCAGCAGGACGTGGAGGGGTCGGCCGCTGACGCGCATGAGCCGGGTTAGAAGCTCACGCTGCCTGTTCGGGCTCTTCTCCGGGGGCAGGCCGCCCGACTGGGCGATGGTCCAGCCAATGTGTCCCACCCCAAACTCGCCGAGAACCTCGGCAAGGGCGACGTATTCCTCGTTGGAGGCGACGTGGCTTGGAAGCCAGGAGCCGTCCTCGGGGCGGTCGCCGGTGTTCATGTCGGCGGAGAAGCCGAAGGCCCCGGCCTGCATGGCCTCGTGGAAGATGCGCTTCATCTCATTGAGTTCGGTGTCGGTGACGGAGGTGCGCTCCCGAGAAGGGATCATGCCGATGACATAGGCGCGCAGGGGCGAGAAGGGGAATACGGCTCCGACGTTAACGCCAAGGCCCTGGTTGTCTAGGCTGTCCAGGTATTCGGGGAAGGTCTCCCAGTCCCAGCGCATGCCCAGCCGCATCGATTCCAGGGGAATCGCCTCGATGCGGTTCATCATGCGCATGTTCAACTCCCGGTCCTCAGGTCTGGTGGGAGCGAACCCGAAGCCGCACTGCCCGATGGTCAGGGAGGTGACGCCAAACCAGCCCGACAGGCTGCAATAAGGGTCCCAGTTGAGCTGCGCGTCGTAGTGAGTGTGGAGGTCGATGGCGCCGGGAGCGACGATACAGCCGGAGGCGTCGATCTCCCGGGCGGCGCCGGCGGGGATGCGTCCGCTTATTCGGGCCACGCGTCCGTCCTTGACGGCCAAGTCTCCCCGGTACCGGGGGATGCCGGTGCCGTCCACGATAGTCCCGCCCCTGATGACTACGTCAAACTCTTTCATGGCTGTGCTCCGCTATCCACTAAACACACTCCGGCTGGGCTGAGGGGTTGGGGGGTATTATACAGGGGATTGCGCTGCTCTGCCTTTCTCTTCCCGCTCAACGCCACAGCTTCCACCAGGGACGCTCGGGGTCGAGGCGCTTCCCTAGGAACTGCTCCAGGCTCTTACGGTTCAGGACTGTGCGCCCGCCGCTGCTCGCGTCTTCGTCTATGAGAGTTGAAGGAACGTCGTCCCAGTCAAAGCCGCGTCGGCCAAAAGCGTCCCGGGGCTCCCAAACGATGATCTTATCTCCATCCACTGTCCAACCGTTGGGCGCTTCTCCCTCGCTCCTTGCGTATGTGGACTTCCGCAGCAGGTTGACAAGGCGTGCCTTGACCCGGTCGTACCGTTTTTCGGCGTAGGAGAGCCAGGTCACCGGCTGAAGCCATTCGGGGGTCGGTTCCGTGCTGGACTCGGTAAGGATGGCGCTCAAAACCCCCGAGGACAGGGCCAGCCAGTCGTCGGGAAGACGCTCTTCATGCAAACGACCCATCACCTCCGACAGGTAGCGACGGTATAGATGGCCCGTCAGGGAGAGGCGCATCTTCTGGATGCTGGCCTGAAGGCGTTGGCGCAGGCTCTCGTCGTGGGCCGGGAGCGCAGTGGTGGTATAGATCATCATGCTGCGCTTGACCACCTCGTCGGGGAAGGACTGGGGTTCGGCGTTCATTGATAGGATGAACCCCGGATGCTCCTCGGTGTCCGGGTGGAGCTCGTTTTTGATCATGTCGCGGCCATGGCGGTTAAAGGCGGTCCGGCCTATATCGTCGAACACTACGGGAAACCGCTTATATCCAGACTGAAGTCCGCGCAGATTCGAAGTGGTGAAGCCCCGCTTGTCCAGGGTATGGGCGAGGCCGAACATGGAGGTCATGAGGGTATCCACCAGGGTCGTCTTGCCACAGTTGGACTTACCGAAAACGATGGCAAAGGAGGGGTATCGGATTACGTCGCTGTCCTGCAGCAGGGCGAGAGAGCGCATGTCGCAAATGAAGGGTGAGAAGTAGAGCCATGAGGCAAGTATGAAATAGTCTCGTTGCAGACGCTCCACGTCGCCTTCAAAGGCTCCTTCGTAGTTGCGGAAGTATTCCAGTAGAAGCCTGGCGTCGTGTTTAACCAGCGAATCATCCCATTCAAGGGGAAAGGGCTTGCCGGAAAGCGAAGCGGTCCCGTTGGTCTTGTCGATGGAGAAATAGCGGTTGTCGGCTTCCTCGGAGGACTTGACCAGCTTGATGCGGCTTATCTCCCGCTTCACTTCGGGGGTTATTCGCTGGACGCCGTTTTGGACGGCGGGCGCTGCTGCGGCGAGGCGGGGAGCGAGGACGGCTGCCACCTTTTCCACGCGTTGAATCTGCACGGGCATGGACACATGGGACTCAGTGGGCTTGGGCGCTTCGATGATGAGGGTACCCGATATGTCGGACATCACGGGAGTGTCGGGGACTTCGATTTC
>JAAXHX010000617.1 GCA_012270635.1 Dehalococcoidia bacterium
GCCCGGGACTCTGGGCCGGAGTTTCGGGCGATGATGGCCCAGCAGGTCGGGCGGGCGCGCGATTACTTCGAAAGGAGCGCGGCGCTCCTCCCCCTGCTGGCCCCCCGCTCCCGCCTCTGCCCCGCCGTGCTGCGGGCCCTATACTCGGCTCTGTTGGACAGGATCGAGGCGCGGGACTACAACGTATTCGGCGAGCGGGTGGCGCTCAGTTCCAGGGAGAAGCTGACGCTCACGGCCCGGGTCTGGTCCGCCACCATGCTCCGCAACCTGGTGCGGCGTTGGTAGAGGACGCCTCCCCCTTCGAACCCCGCATCTCCGCGTTCCTGGAATCGCATTTCGTCGGGTGCCTGGCCACGGTGGACGAAGAGGGGCAGCCCTACGTTGTTCCGGTCTGCTACGCCGCAGGCCCCGACCGCATCTTCAGCGTCATCGACGAAAAGCCGAAGGACGTGTCGCGCAGGGAGCTGAAGAGGATACGCAATATCAGGGCGAACCCCTGGGTGTGCCTTACCGTCGACACCTATGACGACGATTGGTCTCGGCTGGGGTACGTGATGGTGCGGGGGACAGCGGTAATAGCCACGTCTGGGCCCGAGCACGATGCCGCGGTCCCCCTGCTGCGGGCGCGCTACCGGCAATACCGAGACCTGAATTTCGAAGGCAGGGCGGTCATCGCCATCTCGCCCCGGAGGGTGGTGGCGTGGGGTCGGGTGTAGGCTAGATGCCGTAGGCGCGCCGAGCGTTCCCGCCCAGGACCGCATCACGGTCGTCTTCCGGGAGGTCTTTCAACACGCTGCGCACGCTGTTGACCGCGTCCCAATGGCCGTCGGAGTGGGGGTAGTCGGCGGCCCACATGAAGGACTGGGCCCCGACGTGCCGGACGCTGACCGCGGCCAGCTCTTCGTCGGCGTCCATGGTGATTAGGCACTGGCGTCGGAAATACTCCGAGGGCTTGAGCTTTAGGGACGTGGAAAATCCCGTGTGTTCAAAGGTGTCGTCCATCCGGTCAAGCCAGTAGGGGAGCCAGCCGCACCCCGACTCCAGCAAGACCATGGTGAGCCGTGGAAAGCGTTCCAGGACGGCGCCGTTCATCACGGTGGTGAAACCCAGCTGAACCTCGCTCATGAACATGACGTAGATCCACCAGGTTGAGCGGCCCATCTTCACGTCGAACAGTTCTTCGCCCATCATCCTGGGGGCTCCGCCGATGTGGAGGGCGATGGGAGCGCCGACCTCCTCGGCCTCGGCCCAGAATCGGTCGTTGGTCGGGTCCCCGTACTGCCTGTTTCCCGAAGGGTAGGCCCGGAGCATGATGCCACTGGCGCCGGCGGCCACCGTCCTCTTCATCTCCTCGGCGGCCAGGGCCGGGTCCAGCAGGCAGACGTGGGCGACGGGAATGAGACGCTCCGACGATTCCCGACACCAGTCCAGCAGCCAGTTGTTGTAAGCCCGGCAGTAAGCGTCACCCAACTCGGGGTCAGTGCATCCACCCTCCCAGGTGATACCGAGAGACGGGTAGAGGACCACCTTGTCGATCCCTTCCTCATCGAGGACGGCGAGTCGTTCCTTCGGGTCCCAGCCCCCGGGGGCGAAGGCTATGCCCTCCTCATAGGAGATGACGCCGGGGGTGAAGTGGGGTTCCAGCTCCCGGCCTATGGCGCCCATGTCCCCGAACACCCCGTGCCTGTACCCCCACGGCTCCCCGTCTATGATCCACTGGTCCCAGCCCTGGGCGTCCTTCTGCAGGCGGAGGGCTCGGTCCCTGTATTTCGGCTCAAGGTAGCGCTGCCAGAGGTCGGGGGGTTCCAGGACGTGGCTGTCGGCGTCGATTATCGGGCAACCTTCACCTCCGTTCATGAGCCGCCCCAAACGTCGGTGAAATACAGCAACAGGACTGCCACACCGCCGGCCAGCACCAGGGCGAGCAGAAGGATTACGAACACCATCTTGGCTGCGCCCATGACCCACTTCACCGGCAGGATGACAAGCCAGACCAAGGCCTTGAAGGGAAGACAGAGGAGCTTGACCACAGCGCCCAAGTCAACGCCCCTGGAAGTCAGGCTTACGCTTTTCCAGGAAGGCGTCGACGGCTTCGGCGTGGTCGCGGCTGAGGAAGGACAACCCCTCCGTAGCCAGGGACGCTTCCAGTACGAGGTTCACTTCGTCGCGGAGACGTTTGTTCAGGGCCAT
>JAAXHX010000618.1 GCA_012270635.1 Dehalococcoidia bacterium
GATTCGATGATTAGACGCATTGCGATAATAGGAGCAGGCGCCTTTGGGGAGATAATGCTGGAGGCCATGACCGGCCCCGAGGAGAGGGACAGGGGCGTCGAGGTAGTTGCGTCCCACAGGCGAGCCGAGCGTCGGGCAGAGCTCCGGGAACGTTACGGCATCACCGTCTACGCCGACAACCGGGACGCGTGCAAGGGTGCAGACGTCGTCTATCCGTTGGTAAGGCCGGACCAGATGCGAGGCCTGATGGAGGAGATCGGCCCGTTCATAGGGGACGGGCAGATAGTCGCCCCGGGAGCCGCGGCCCTGCCCCTGTCCTTTTATCGTAAGCGCCTCGCGTCCAGCTGTACCCTGGCCTGGGTATTCCCCACCGCGTTCATGCTGCATAGGGGTGGATACCTGGCGATATGCCCCGAGCCCGGGTCGGACCCCGAGCGCATCCGGGAGATGGAAACCTATTGGGGCCGCTTCTGCGAAAAGGTCATCAAGGTGAGCGAAGGAGCAATGGACACCTTCGTATTGCTGCATGCGTCGGGACAAGTTTTCCTGTGGCCAGTGCTCAAAGCCTTCGTGGAGTTTGGATCGGCGAATGGGTTTAGTCGCCAGGAAGCGCAGGCAATAACGTTAAGCACGCTGGAGTCAATGGGAAGGTGGGTCGGCGAAAAGGACCCCAGCCCGATGGGGTTGGAACTGCTAATGGATGAGGTCTCGGTTCCCGGGAGCATGACGGCGGCGGGGTTGTCCGTGCTGAGACGTAACTACGTGGAATCGCTCTACACCCAAACCCTGGAGGCGGGGTTGACGCAGGCCTCGGTCAACAGGGAAAGGGCGGGTTAACTGCCCTCGGCGAGGACGAACTCGTTGCCGTCGGGGTCGGTGAATACGGCGAAGGCGCCCCATTTCATCCTGGTGGGCGTTTGGTTGAAAGTCACACCGTGCTGGGACAACCTCCGGTATTCGGCCTCCACGTCCTCACACCCGAAGACGACGGACGGTTTGCGCCGGTCCCAGTCCTGCATCATGGCCCTGGGATAGATGACGAGTCGGGACTGGGCGCCCGGGGGCGCGACTTCGAGCCAGCGTCCCTGCCGTCCCATAGAATGGTCGGCGCGTAACTCGAACCCCAGAATCTCCGTGTAGAAACGCAGGGCGGCTTCCTGGTCGGAAACGTACACCCCAACGGTCCTGATGTTGGTTATCATGCCCGGATTCTCCGAGAGCGAGCGGGCGCCGGTCAACCCTTTCGCCCGTTAGACAGACCTTTGCAAAACCTGTGAGGGAGGGGGTGGGGCCGCTCGTGCTGAGCCTGTCGAAGTATGAGCGGGGGGATAGAAGGCATTGCAGAG
>JAAXHX010000619.1 GCA_012270635.1 Dehalococcoidia bacterium
GACGAGCTGGCGTACATGATCAACCTCTCGGAGTCCTCTGCGCTCTTCCTGGGCCGGCGGTACGTGGACCTGGTGAACTCCATAAGGGGGGAGATGCCCGGACTCAAGCACGTGGTGTCGGTGGAGGGGCCCGTGGATGGCATGCTGGAGTACGAGGCCCTTCTCGCGGGGTCGGAGGCCGAGGAGGTGTTCACGGACATAGACGACAACGACACCTCCATCCTGATGTTCACCGCCGGCACTACGGGGCAGCCCAAGGGCGTGATGCTCACCCACGACAACGTGGCGACCTACGTGCTCAACAACGTCAGCCCCGCCGACCCGGAAATCGAGGAGAAGAACATCCTCACGGTGCCGCTGTACCACATAGCCGGGATGCAGGCGGTGCTCGCCGCGGTCTACGGGGGCCGGACGCTAGTTGTTCAACGGCAGTTCGAGGCCAGCGATTGGATGAGCCTGGTGGAAACGGAGCGCGTGACCCGGGCGATGATGGTGCCGACGATGTTGAAGCAGCTTATGGAGCACGAGGAGTTCCCCGACCGCGACCTGAGCAGCTTGCAGGTAATCACCTATGGCGCCGCTCCCATGCCGGTAGAGGTAATCAGCCGGGCCATCGAGCTGCTCCCCAACACCCGGTTCATCAACGCATTCGGGCAGACGGAGTCGGCGTCCACCATCACGATGTTGACGCCGGATGACCACGTCATCGAGGGCACGCCGGAAGATAGGGCGATCAAACTAAAGAGGCTCGGGTCCATAGGCAGGGCGCTGGGCGACACGGAAGTGAAGATATTCGACGAGGATGGAAACGAACTGCCCGTGAATGAGGTGGGGGAGATCGTGGCCCGGGGCCCGCGGGTGATGAAGGGCTACTGGAAGGCCGACGAGGCTACCAACAGCACCATACGGAACGGCTGGCTGTACACGGGGGACATGGGTTACATGGACGAGGCGGGATACATCTTCCTGTCGGGTCGGGCGAAGGACATCATCATCCGGGG
>JAAXHX010000620.1 GCA_012270635.1 Dehalococcoidia bacterium
CCGGGGGTCTCTAGGATCCGGCCGTCAACGTCGAAGAGCCAGCCGTGGTAGCAGCAGCGGATGCCCCTCTGCTCAACCTTCCCGTATTCCAGCGAGGTTCCCCGGTGGGGGCAGTGGGCCTCCACCACCCCGACCCTTCCGTTGCCGTCTCGAAAGGCGATCAGCTCTTCGCCCAGCCGGGTAATGGGGACCGGAAGGTCGGCGATCTGCTGGCTCAGCAGCAGGGGCTGCCAGAACCGGCGCAGGTACTCGCCCATGGGGGTGTCGGGCCCGACCCTGGTCAGCTCCCTGTCGTCCTCCGGCACATCCCTGTGCAGGTACCCGCCGTAGGGCTTAGTCAGAAAAGGCGCCTTCTTAGGTGGCATAACGTCTTCCTCCCGCTCTTTCTTCAGTGGCAGCCGGGCCACGCCAGCCCACAGCCCCTATCTTACATTCCCCCAACCCAGCGTCAACCTCGTTCATGGACGGGGACCGCGAGGGACGGGTCAATGCCGGGATAGAGGGGCGGTTTTAAGGGGCGTATGGATGGGGCCTCGGGGGGTGAGGGCACTGGACATAAGGACAATCTCTCGCACCTCGAAAGCCCGCCCGTTCGCCGGCGGACGGTCCAGATCTGCGCAGGGAAGGGAGACAACCCCCCTGCCCCGGGCCCGTCCGAGGGTGACGTGGGGCTTGAAGGCGCGCCGCTCCGTGGGGAAGCCCTCGGTTTCAAGGGCGTCCTGCAGGCAGCCCTGGATTCGGGAGAGGGCCTGGGCGTCGCCGTGCAGGCCGAGCCAGAGGACCCGGGGGCGGCGAGGGTTGGGAAATGCGCCCAACGGGCCGGTCTCGAGGCGGATGGGTGGAAAGGCGGCGGCTATGGAACCGACGATGCGGGAGAGGGTAGGGAGCTGGGAATCGGGGACGTTGCCGAGGAAGGCGAGGGTGAGGTGCGCAGCCTGGGGGTCGACCCACCTGACGCCTCGAGGGACGAGGCCCTTCAAACGCTCGACGTGGGCGGCAATCAGGACCTTCACATCCGCGGGCAACTGAACGGCTATGAAGGCACGGGTAGCGCCGCCTTCATCCCCTGCATCTTTAGGCACGCGGGTCAAGGGCCTCCTCCCGGGCTCGCTCCAGGAACCCCTTGAGCCCCTGGAACCAATGGAGAATGTCGTTCTTCTGGTAGTGGGCGTTGCGCCGGCTGGTGGACGGGACGACGTAGATGCGGGTCTGTCCGATGCTCTGCCGTTGAGGGCCGGGGGCCGCCCCCGGGCCGAAGCAGTGGGCGTAGGCGGTGATGCCGTTGAAGCAGGCCACCAGGGGGTGGAAGCGCTCCAGCTTCTTCACCAGGGCCGAGGCGCCGGCGGAGAACTCGGCGCGGGAAAGGTCCGAGGCGGCGTTGGAGGGGCGCTTGGCGACGTCTGTGAATCCGATGCCGACACGGAGGAGGGTGGCGTCCATGTCGGGGGTGACGGGCCCTTCGACCAGCCCCGATTGGCCCAATGCCCACCAGAAGAGGTTGCCGGGACGGGCGTAGTAGTGCCCCTTGGCCGCGGAGTAGCTGCCGGGATTG
>JAAXHX010000621.1 GCA_012270635.1 Dehalococcoidia bacterium
GGGTGGGACCCAATCTCCCCTCACTGCTTCAATTCCAGCATCCGGCTCTCCGCCGCCTTCAACCTCCTCCGGTTCGCTATCTTGGACAGCCATATCCCGATTTCGTAAAGCACTATGATCGGGCTGGCCAGGAGCGTCTGGTTCACCGGGTCGAAGGTCGGGGTGAACACCGCCGCGGCTATGAACGCGCCCAGAATCGCCACCTTCCTTCTTTTGGCAAAACTCGCTGGTTTTACTATCCCCAGCCTCGCCAGCAGGGTCATCACCAGCGGCGTCTGGAAGGAAAGCCCGACCCACGTAGTCAGCACCAGGATCAGGTTGATGTAGCGGCTTATTCGGATCTGCGGCTCCACTATGCCTTCGCCAAAGCTCAAGAGGAAGTGGAAGGCGGGGGGTAGCAGGATGAACCACGTGAAGACCGCACCCGCAGCAAAGGAAAGCACGATGCCCGGCAGCGACACGATCATGTACCGCTTCTCTTTGCGCGTTAGACCCGGGGCCGCGAACATCGCCATCTGATAGATGATTATCGGCATCGCCAGGATGAACCCACCGATAATCGCCACCTTGAAATAGGTGGTTATGTACTCCGTCGGGTCGATCTGGACGAGGACGACGTCACCCGCGGGCTGCGCCAGGAAGTCCATGATGGTACGGGTAACTGGCGGCGCTGCGACCACTCCCGTCCCTATCAGCAGGGCGAGCAGCGACTTTATGAACCTGCTCCGCAGCTCGCGCAGGTGCTCGAGTATGGATATCTTTTCGGGCGCGCTCATAGCTGCTCGGGGCCCGAGCGTTTATGGGGCTCACTCGCGCCGGCCGACGATGCGTTCGTCCGTTGCTTATCCTCGGACTGGAACCCCACCGGTTCGTTCCTTGCGGGGCCGGACTCGGCCTTGGCCTCCTCCATTGCCGAGGAAGCCAGCCCCCGCGTCGCCCGTTGAAATTCCTGGACCGCGCCCCGCAGGGAGCCGACAACGGATATGAGCCTGGCAGGTCCGAATAGCACCAACGCGAGCGCAAATATCACCAGGATTTCGAGGATTCCGACGTTTAGTGGATTCAAATCCGAGTCCCGTCTCGTCTGATGGCGCCTCCCGCTGGTCGCCGCTGGGAGTATAGCACGGCGACACCCTTGGCCCCTTCCTCCGTCAAAGCATGCGCGGGGAGAGGGGCCGTTCGTGCTGAGCCCTAGTTTATCCTGAGCCTGTCGAAGGGAAGTATGAGCGGGGGACTGGGCCCCCTACCCCCCACGGCAAGGATATATCAGCCGTGTTGCG
>JAAXHX010000622.1 GCA_012270635.1 Dehalococcoidia bacterium
CCCCATGTGCCGGTGACCGCGCGCTATCTGGCTCATGTAGCTCAAGGACACCCCGACCCTCTCGGCCAGCTCTTTCAGCGTCATGCCGAGGACGCGGGCGCGCTCCCGGATGTAGCTGCTGCCGTCGCCGTCTATCACCTCGCCCTGCCGGTTGGCGAGCTTGGCGGGAGCGACCCTAGCCCGTGTCCCAAGCACCGACTCGATGCTGGCCTGCGCCTTGACGCCCATGCTCCGGCGGCCCTTGGCCACCTGCGTCAGGTAGCTGTAGCTCACGCCCGACAGGTCCGACAGATCCAGCATGGTCATGCCCATGCTCCGAGCCTGCTCCCGGATGAAACTGCTCTCGGAGTTCACCTCCTCGCTCTGGCGGTAGACGATCCCCTGTCCGGGGACTTCTCCCAGGACCGCCATCGCCTTCTCCCGCAGGTCGGGGGTCCAGGGCTTCTTGCCCGTGCCCACCTGAGAGAGGTGGCTGGCGCTGACGCCCATCAAGGCGGCCAGTTCCTTCATGGTGAGTCCCTTGTCCCTGACCGCAGCCCTGAGCTCGCTCTCCGGCCTGCCCCTGCGCTCTGTGGGGGCTGCCTCATCCGTCGTTGTCTTCGTGTTCCTCGTCTGGTTGGTCGTTGTCGTGGTTGCCGTCGTCATGTCGCTTCTCCTTTGAATGAAGAAGCGGGACGGCCGCCACCCCGTGGGATGGAGACAGTCCCGCTCGAATTGGTGCCCCGAATGGCCGGGACTGTCTCCGTGGGTTGTGCTGGGCTTGGGTTCCTCGCCCATTTGCTGGCAAAGAGAAGGGCCGCCCTTCCTCTTGAGAGGAGAGGCGGCCCTTTGATCGCTATCTGCTATGGGGCCTTGATGACGGAGGCCAGGGCGTCAAGCCGCCGAAGCAGACTGCGACACCCTTGACCCCGCCTACGGTTACTCAATGTGCATACTCACCTCCTTGATGTTGTTGGCCCGCGCGGCATCCTTGGGCGCGAGTTATGTGTGATGGGTTCGGTTGACGCAAGACGCACTCCGCCCATGGTCGGATGCCGGACGCGGGGACGGAGCGGATGAGAAAGGCGCAGTTCGGTCCAGGGTCACATCGCGGGGAAGCGACAGAGGGGAGAACTGCGGT
>JAAXHX010000623.1 GCA_012270635.1 Dehalococcoidia bacterium
CTGACCGCGCCATTCCGAGGCCACCGAGGAATCTAGGACTTGTCCCGTCCCGTATGCCCTGCTCATCTCCCCCCTTGATATGTCTATTCTTCTTGGGGGCGCGCGGGGCTAGCCCCATAACCCACCCATGCCCCGCTCACCTTGAGCCTGTCGAAGGGTCGAGCGGATACACAGCCGTCTGCCGCAAGCCACTCCACCCCCCTCAAAACACCGCAATCGGGTTTACCGGGCTCCCCGTTGCCCCCCGAAACCTCAGCGGCGCCAGCGCCATCAGGAACTCCCACCGACCCCGCTCCGCGCAGGCTCGGGCCACCTCCTCCAGGTTCATGTTGTCGATAAGCCACAGACCCAAAGTCGGAATCCCGACCTCGTGAATCGGCTCCCCGATGTTCGCGTACCCGCTGGGAGACACTTCGTTGTTCTGGTCTCCTCCCAGCATCGCTATGTCCCGTTCCCGAAACCACGGTATGCACGAAACGTGCGGCCCGGGCCTCGGGTCCGAGGTATCCGTTACGTCGCCTTCGTAGTACCTGGCCAGGTGGCCCGTCCGAATCAGCAGCACGTCCCCCGGCTCTACTTTCACTCCTTCCGACGCCTCCGCCTCTTCGAGCATATCCGGCGTGATCGCCAGCGGAGACGCAATCCGGTCCTCGCCCCGCAGCCTCGCTATGTCCAGCAGCACGCCCCTCGTCACCACCCCCTCGTGGAGCAGCGTTATCGCCTCGGCCTCCGCTCCCTTTCTGCTGTTGACCAACGTCGCCGGGAACCCGTTGTACATCTTCCCGCCCATGAACACGTGGCACAGCGCATCCACGTGGGTGACACAGTTGCCGTGATACGCCATCCCAAGAAAGTCCCCTGACCACTTGGCCTCTTCTCCCGCCTCCCCCGTCTCGATCATGTAGTGCAGCACCTTCGACGAATGCTCGCCGGGCAGTTCCGTCCTCATCTCCCACGCGCACGAGACCGACACCCCGTCCCTCACCAACCCCGCCGCCTGTCTCCTCTTATCCGCCGTAACCAGGTTCAGCGTCCCCAGCTGGTCCTCCGCCCCCCACCGCCCCCAGTTCGAGCACGTCTCTGCGTACCCCAACGCCTCCTCTTCCGTCGGCAAGCGAGCTTCTGCCATCTGGACTCTCCAAACTCGACCCCGAAGGGGCCGAAAAGCGGTTGCCTCATATTAGATGGGCCGACGCCCCTGTCAAGGCGCGTGACATTCCACCGCCATATAGTACACTGGACGAATGCAAGCTCCCGTCACCCGAAAGTCCGGCCGCAAGATGGACCTCCATCTTCTCCAGATGGCCGATTTCATCGGCTTCACCGAGGAAGACGCTAAGCTCATACGCGCCACCGGCCCGGCGGTCCTGGCCCACGCCGAAGAGGTAACCAAGGTCGTCTACGACCACCTCCTCGAACAGCCCGGCACCTACAACTTCTTCCGCAAACCCGACGGCTCCGTCGACGAGGAGCGGGTTGAGAACCGGCGCAAGGGCCTAGTCCGTTGGCTCACCCGCACCGCCGAGGCCAGGCTCGACTACTCCTTCGCCTGGCACATGGTCGCCATGGGCATTGCTCACAGCCACCGCATGCAGAAGCCGATGGGCCGGGTTCCCGGGCCTTTCAT
>JAAXHX010000624.1 GCA_012270635.1 Dehalococcoidia bacterium
CAGATATCGGCGCCCAGCCGGCTCAACGTGCCGGAGTACGCCCAGGAAAGGGCCCAACTGGACTCCCTCGTCGGCAAGATCAACGGCAAGTTCGGAGAGGCCCACTGGATGCCCATTCATCCCCTCCACCGCTCATATTCCCAGCAGGACCTGGCCCGCTTCTACCGGGAGGCCGACGCCTGCCTCGTCACGCCCCTACGGGACGGCATGAACCTCGTCGCCAAGGAGTTTGTCGCCTCCCAGACTTCGGACCCCGGCGTCCTCGTCCTCTCCCGCTTCTGCGGCGCCGCCGAGTCCATGCACGACGCCCTGATGGTCAATCCCTACGACATTCAGCGCACCGCGTCCGTCATTCACCGCGCCCTGACCATGCCAAGAGACGAGCGGCTTCACCGGTGGAAGTCTCTTTTTGAGGGCATCAGCCGTCACACCGCCCGGGACTGGTGCTACGGCTTCCTCACCGACCTCGGAGATTCGTAGGCCATCCAAGCCAGGAAATCCTCCACCTCCCCCCGCCCCGACAGCCGGTAGTCGGCCTTCTGCAGAACGATTTGAGGCGTTTCCCCGTCCACTATGGCCACCGCCACTCCCCGGAACCCCTCCCCAAGGGCCCCGTCGTGCACCGCATCGAAGGCGTCGCAGTCCGTCACGTCGTCGCCGAGGGCTATGGCCCCCGTCAACGCCGCCCCCCGCACCAGAGTGCGGACTGCCGTTCCCTTGTTCACGTCGGCCTTGGGCACCGCCTCCAGGACCATCTTTCCTTGCTTTAGCGCCAACCCGCGGGCCTCGGCCAGGGGGCGCAGCATCTCCCACACCTTCGCCCGTGCCGTGGAGGGGTCGGGAGTGTTGCGGTAGTGCACGGCCACGCTCATACCCTTGTCCTCCACGTACAGACCCTCGATGCCGAGATTCCGCACCTGCAACCCCACTTCCCCCGCGAGTCCTGATGGCGCCTCGGCATCGGTCTCCGCACTCTCGCTCCCCGCCGCCCGGACCTCCAGCCCGTGATTGCCCACGTAGGTCACCCCAGGCAGTCCCACCGCCGCGCTCAGGAAATCCACCCCTCTCCCCGACACCACCACCAGGTCCAGCCTCTCCGACAGCGCCCTCAGGGCATCCCTTATCGCCGGAGCGAGGACCGAGTCCCTGGGATCGTCGAAGATGGGAGTGAGCGTCCCGTCGAAATCCGTGAACAGCCCGACCCTCTCGGCGTCAAGGATGTCCCCGAGCTCGTGCAGGTGGTCTAGCGCACGGCGCAGCCGCATGGGGCGTTCGTCCCTTCTTCCTTGATGAAGCCCCTTAAACAGCCCGTTCTGTAGGGGCGTGGGGCCGCTCGTGCTGAGCCTGTCGAAGTATGAGCGAAGAGGGGGCCCGTCGAAGATGTCACACTCAAGCCCGGGCGCCCACAAGCTCGGCGCCCTTGTCCCGGGCCTCCATATTCGGCACGTATATCCGCTCTATCACCTTCTCCAGCGCCTCCTGCCATCCCTTTACCGACATATCCATGTCGAT
>JAAXHX010000625.1 GCA_012270635.1 Dehalococcoidia bacterium
GTGGGCAGGTTTGCGATACAGAACGGCCAGAAGTCCGTTGAAGAGACCGCGGCCACCATGGGGCCCGTGGGCTAGCTCCTCACCCGAGACCCGGCCATCGACCCGTCGCACGGGGCCCGTAACCTCCTTCTCGCCACCTCGAACCGAGGCAAGGTGCGAGAGATGCGAGAGTTGCTGTCCGGCTCGGGGTTCAATCTCCTGACGCCTTCCAACCTGGACATCTCCCTTGATGTTGAAGAGAGCGGCCAGACCTACGAGGAGAACGCTGCTCTCAAGGCGAGGGCCTTCGCCTCCGCATCGGGCCTCCTGGCCCTCGCCGATGACTCTGGGCTGGAGGTAGATGCCCTCGGCGGCGCCCCCGGCGTTCGGTCGGCCCGCTACTCGGACAGCGGCTCCGATAGAGACAACGTGGACCTGCTCTTGCATAACCTGCAGGGTGTCCCCGAAGATGCCCGCACCGCCCGATTCGTCTGCGTTGTCGCCATTGCTGAGTCATCGGGAAATGTGGACTATTGCCGGGCAGAGTGTGAGGGCACAATCTTGACGGAACGACGCGGGACCCTCGGCTTCGGATACGATCCCGTGTTCCTGCCTGAAGGTCGGGACGTGACCATGGCCCAGCTTCCATTGGACGAAAAGAACCTCATCAGCCATCGCGGGCGGGCGGTCAAGAAAGCCATTCCCGTACTCACACTGCGCTTTGAAAGAACGGGACTTTGAGGGAGGCCAGGATAACATGGAGGGATTGAGTCACGTAGACGAGCAGGGCCGAGCCAGGATGGTGAACGTGAGCGCCAAAGCCGATACCGAGCGCGAGGCCGTGGCCCGGGGCATCGTTCTCATGAGACCCGAGACCCTGAAGCTGGTCGCCGAGGGCGGCATATCCAAGGGCGAAGTCCTCTCGGTGGCCCGGGTGGCGGGCATCATGGCGGCCAAGAACACCCCCCACCTAGTCCCTATGTGCCATCCCCTTCTCCTCACTCACGTGGAGGTTGACCTCCGCCTCAATTTTGAAGTCAACGCCATCGAGATAACGGCTACCGTCAGGACCACTGGCAAGACAGGCGTCGAGATGGAGGCCCTGACCGCCGTCTCCGGCAGCGCCCTCACCATCTACGACATGTGCAAGGCCATGGACAAGGCCATGCACATTGAGAAAGTGAGACTGGTGAAAAAGACCGGTGGGAAGTCGGGAGACATAATTTTGGAGTAGGGGCTCGCCTATCCTTTAGCCGCCTAGAACGATATACGAAATAAGCATCAAGATACTTGCCTTAAGTTGACCTTGGCCTCGAAAATGGCGCATCGATCGGCCCCTCGGTTTTAAACTCTAGACTCCCCAGCGGAAGCAATTCCCATGAAACGATATTTCCCTAAAGTCCTATGGCTTCTGTTGGTTGTCCTGGCAGTGATCGGTATCTCTGTCACCGTAGCTTGTGGTACTGACGAGACCCCCATCCCCCCCACCGACAGATCAGTGCCCCCACCCAACGTTGCGACATCCACCCCCTCAGAACCCGATAACCGGCCCCCGGAAGCCGACTTCATCTGGCACCCCGACGTTGTCCCCGCAGGCGACAACTACCAAACTCCCTTCCACTTCACGGC
>JAAXHX010000626.1 GCA_012270635.1 Dehalococcoidia bacterium
CCTTAGGGGGCAGGATGGTGTGATGGTATCGGGGGGAGGGGCGGGGGGCAAGGGGGTGGAGGGCTGCTACTACGCAACCGATGCCACTGGAATCTACATCTGCCTATTGCTAATATATCCTTCCAGACCCGACTCATTCTGGCGGATACCGACTGGAAGCAAAATGGTACTCAGCGATAGGACGATCAGGGAGGAGATAGCCGGGGGCCGCATCGTCATCGAGCCCCTGGACCCCTCGGATATCCAGCCCGCGAGCGTGGACGTCCATCTCGACGACAGGATGTTGGTGTTCCGCAACTCCCGCAAGCCGTTCATCGACGTACGGCAGGACACGAGCGACCTCACGGACATGGAGCAGATCTCCGAGGACAACCCGTTCATCCTGCATCCGGGGGAGTTCGTACTGGCCAGCACTTGCGAGCACATTGAAATCCCCGACGACATCGTGGCTCGGCTGGAGGGCAAGAGCTCGTTGGGGCGCATCGGGCTGCTCATCCACTCGACCGCCGGATACGTGGACCCGGGCTGGAAGGGCCATCTCACCCTGGAGCTGAGCAACGTGGCCAACCTGCCGGTGACGCTATACTCCGGCATGAAAATCGGGCAGATCTCCTTCCTGCGTCTCACCAGCCCCGCCGAAAACCTGTACGGCTCCAAGGCCCTCGGGAGCAAGTACCAGGGGCAAACTCAGCCGACGGCCAGCAGGATCCACGTGGACTTCGACTCCGGCTCTCCCGGGGACAGACCCTGTTGAGCCATTCTTTCCCACCCCTCCGCGCCATGAGCTACATGGGGCACTGCCTGGCCCTGGCCCGACGTTCACTGGGCATCTCCTCGCCCAACCCCGCCGTCGGGGCGGTGGTTGTCAAGGACGGCGAGGTCGTGGGGGAGGGAAGCACCCGACCCCCGGGCCAATCGCATGCCGAGGTGGTAGCGCTGCAGCAGGCGGGGGCCGCCGCCGTCGGGGCCGAGATGTACGTCACGCTGGAGCCCTGCTGTTTCGCCGGGCGGACGCCTCCGTGCACCGCCGCGATCATCGAAAGCGGTGTGTCCAGGGTGCACGTTGCGGTGGAAGACCCCAACCCGCGGGTCTCGGGGAGGGGGGTCCGGGATCTGGAGAGGGCCGGGATAGAAGTGGTGGTCGGGGAGCGCCGGCGGTCGGCGGAACGGGTGGTGGAAGGCTACGCGAAATACATAACCACCGGTAGGCCCTTCGTCACCGCGAAGTTCGCAGCCAGCCTGGACGGTAAGATAGCGACCCGCTCCGGCGAATCGCAATGGATCACCGGCCCCCTGGCCCGGGCCCGCGCCCACGAGACCCGTCGCAGCATGGACGGAATCATCGTCGGGGCGGGCACCGTCAACGCCGACAATCCCAGGCTCACCGCCCGGGACCCGGACGGCTGTCTGCTGGACCGCCAACCCGTACGCATCGTGGTTGCGGGTCGGGGGCCCGTTTCCCCTGACGCCCAAGTCTTCAATCAGCCCGGACGGTGCATTCTCGCCGCCCCCGAGGTCTCCCCCGACCTCCGGTTCTGCCTGGAACGGAAGGGGGTGGAAGCGCTGGCGGCGCCGGGGAGGGGTGGGGCAGTCGACTTGGACGCGTTACTGGAACTGCTGGGGCAGAGGGAAATGACCAACGTGCTGGTGGAGGGGGGAGGGGCCTTGTTGGGGTCCTTCTTCGATAGCTGCCTGGTGGAGAAAGTTGTTGCTTTTCTTGCGCCGGTTATAATAGGCGGAGACGGCAGCCCCGGCGCCATTGGCGGGACCGGGCCCGAGGCTATGGCCGACGTGCTCAGGCTGACGGACGTGAAGGTCGAAACCCTCGGGCCCGACGTCGTGGTCAGTGGGTACACCCGATAATAGGGGACGGCCCTGGAAAAGCGGACGCATTGTTTACCGGCATAGTAGAAGAGCTTGGCCGAGCCCTTTCCATGGACAGCTCCAGGCTGTCCGTTTCCGCCTCCGCCGTACTGGACGGCTCCAGGGTCGGGGACAGCATTGCTGTCAATGGGGCCTGCCTGACCATAGCGAATATCGACGAAGGTCGGCTGTCGTTTGACGTGATGCCCGAGACTCTCCGCCGCACGAACTTGGGCATCCTGGAACCGGGCTCGATTGTCAACCTGGAGAGGCCGTTGACGCTGAACGCGAGGCTCGGGGGGCACATAATGCAGGGGCACGTCGACGGGCGGGGCACGGTGGTGTCGGTAACCCCGGACAAGGACGCCTGGATCATGGAGATCAGGCCGCCGGAGGACCTGCTGCCGTACATAGTGGCCAAGGGGTTCATTGGGGTGGATGGGGCGAGCCTGACGGTGGTGGACCGAAACCCCGACAGCTTTACCGTGTCCCTGGTGGCCTATACTTGGGAGCACACGACCCTGAGCCGTCGGGCCCCGGGTCAACCCGTGAACCTGGAAGTGGACATCCTGGCAAAGTACGTCGAGCAGCTGGTAAAGGGAGGAGACCTCTCGGCCACCCCCCTATCTGCCCTGGTGGGCAAGCAGGCATAGCGGCCCTGGAAAGCCGGAGGACACCGGATGGAATTCGCTACTATCCCCGAGGCCATCGAAGAGTTTCAGGCCGGGCGGATGGTCATCATCGTCGATGACGAGGACAGGGAGAACGAGGGCGACCTGGCCATAGCAGCGGACAAGTGCAACCCCGAAATCATCAATTTCATGGCGACCCACGGGCGGGGGCTGATCTGCATATCCATGTCGGGGGAGCGGCTGGAAGAACTGCGCATTCCGATGATGGTCCAGGACAATACCGCCCCCTTCAGCACCGCCTTCACGGTCTCCGTAGAGGCCCGACGGGAGGTCACCACCGGCATCTCCGCCTTCGACCGGGCCCGAACCGTCGCCACACTCATAGACCCGGATGCAAGGCCGGAAGACCTGACCCGACCGGGGCACATGTTCCCCCTGCGGGCGCGGGAGGGCGGGGTGCTGGTCCGGGCGGGCCAGACGGAGGCGGTAGTGGACCTGGCGAAGCTGTCGGGGCTCTATCCGTCGGGTGTGATCTGCGAGATCATGAACGAAGACGGCTCCATGGCCCGGCTTCCCAGCCTAACCAGGTTTGCGGAGCGGCATTCGCTCAAGATCATAACCGTGGCCGACCTTATCTCCTTCCGAATGCGCAACGATAAGCTGGTGAAGCGGATAGCGGAGTCTCGGCTCCCCACATCCTACGGCGAGTTCCAGGCCATCGCCTACACCTCCTCCATCAGCCACGACGAGCACATGGCGCTGGTCAAGGGCGAGGTCTCGGGGGAGGAGCCGGTGCTGGTGCGGGTGCACAGTCAATGCCTGACCGGCGACGTATTCACCAGCTCGCGGTGCGACTGCGGCGAGCAGATGGGGCTGGCCCTCAAGGCCATCGAGGAAGAAGGCCGAGGTGTATTCCTTTACATGAGGCAGGAGGGCCGAGGCATCGGGCTGCACAACAAGATCAAGGCCTACGCCCTCCAGGACCACGGCATGGACACCGTGGAGGCCAACGAGGCCCTCGGCTTCCCCGCCGACCGCCGGGACTACGGGATCGGGATGCAGATCCTGGTGGACCTGGGGATACGGGAGATGCGCCTCCTCACCAACAACCCCGCCAAGCGGGCCGGGTTGGAGGGCTACAACCTGAAGGTGGTGGAGCGGGTGCCCATAAGGCCGACGGTGAACCAGCACAACAAGCAGTACCTGGAGACCAAGAAGCAGAAGCTGGGGCACCTGATCTAGGGCGCAGGCCGGACGAGCAATGGGCAAGACCTACAAGGGCGACACCCTCGGGAAGGGGCTGCGCATCGGCATTGCCGTCTCCCGATTCAACGAGCAGGTCACCGCACTTCTCCTGGAAGGGGCGCT
>JAAXHX010000627.1 GCA_012270635.1 Dehalococcoidia bacterium
TCCGGCCCATCACGGGCGGCGAGCTGACCCTCGGCGACGGCTCCCGTCTCGTGATGCTGGCCAAGACGCGGCAGGGCTACGCCAACATCTCCCGCCTCTTCACTCTGGCGAACGCTGCCGACCGCAGGGAGCCGAGGCTCGATCCTGCGTACCTGCCCCACCACTCCGAAGGCGTCATCCTGCTGACCGGCGGGCGGGAGGGGCCGCTCTCCCGGCTGGCGACGGAGGGCCGCATGGCAGAGGCCCGCGACCTGCTGAAAGGTTACGTGGACTGGTACGGTCCCGGCTCGGTGTACGTGGAACTCCAAAGGAACTTCTTGAAGGGGGACACTGCCCGCAACCGGGAGATGGCGGGGCTTGCGAGGGAAGTGGGAGTCCCGGTGGTGGCCACCAATGACGTCCACTACCACGTGCCCGAACGCTACCGGTTGCAGCACGCGCTGGTAGCTGCCAGACGCAACACCACCATCGACCAGGCCCTTCCCTACATCAGACCCAACCGCCATCTCACCCTCAAGTCCTCGGCCCAGATGGAGCGGCTGTTTGCCGACTGCCCCGAGGCCCTCCAGAGCACGCTGGAGATCGCGGAGCGGTGCGCCTTCAACCTAGCCACGGACCTGGGCTACACCCTCCCGGAGCCGGACGTTCCCGCCGGCTACACCACCGAGAGCTACCTGAGACGGCTCTGTTCTGAGGCCGTGATGCGGCGCTACGGCTCCGTGACCTCGCGAGTGCAGGAACGCCTGGATGAGGAGTTCCGCCTCATACGGCGGCACAACCTGGCCGGATTCCTCCTCCTCTATCGGGATATCGTCCTCCTCGCCCAGAGGATCATGGAGGAAAAGGGCATGGCCCATCCGGAGACTCCGTTGGAGGAGCGGCCTCCAGGACGGGGACGCGGCTCGTCCGTCGCGCTCCTGGTGGGCTACCTCATCGGAATCAGGCACGTCGACCCTCTCAGGTGGAACCTTACCCTGGAACGGTTCATCTCCGAGGATATGTCCACGCTGCCCGACATAGACCTGGACTTCCCCAGGGCGCTTAGGGGCGAACTCATCGAGCGGGTGCATCGTCGCTTTGGGCCGGAGCACGCCGTCCTCGCCGGGGCCGTGACCACCTACCAAGCAAAGGGAGTCATCCAGGATCTGGGCAAAGCCTTAGGGCTACCTCCAGAGGAGCTGAAGCTCCTGTCCAGACAGCTTCACTCCCACGACGCCGCAGACCTGAGGGCTGAGATGCTTTCACTTCCTGCCTTCAGAGAGAGAGTAGACGCTCCCGGCTGGCGGGACCTCGTAGACCTGGCTCCTCAACTGATGCACGCTCCCAGGCTCCTCAGCCAGCATGTCGGCGGCATGGTGCTCAGCAGTTCGCCCATGCCTGAGATGGTTCCCGTCAGGGCCGGAGCCACCGACGGCCGTTACATCATGGACTGGAACAAAGACAGCGTGGCCGACGCGGGCTTCGCCAAGATAGACCTGCTCTCCCTGCCTGTGCTCGACCAGATAGAGGAGGCCCTGGACTTCATCGAAGGAGCCGAGGGCAGGCGGCCCGACCTGAGCAGGATAGATCCGGAGGACCCAGAGGTCTACGACATGATCAATGCTGGTCTCTCCAAGGGAGTCTTTCTGCTCCAGTCTCCCGCCCAACTGAAGATGGGCCAACGGCTGAAGTCCCGCAACCTGCTGGACCTCGCCTACCAGGTGGCACTCATCCGTCCCGGTGTGGGCGTCCAGGGCAGCGCCGTCTCCCAATTCGTCGAACGATACCGGCATGGAGCGGAGTGGGACTACGACCATCCGCTGGAGAAACGCGCCCTGGAGCGGGGCTGCGGCATCATAGTCTGGCAGGAACAGGTGGTGCAGCTCGTCATGGACGTGGGGGGCATGACGGCGGCGGAGGCCGATGAGGTGCGCCGCGCCTTCGCCAGGCCCAACGGCGAGCACCTCATCGCCAAGCACCGGGAGCGGTTCCTAGAGGGCGCGCAGTGCAACGGAGTGCCGGAGGACGTAGCCGAGAAGATATTCGGGAAGGTGAACGGCCACTACATGTTCCCCGAGTC
>JAAXHX010000628.1 GCA_012270635.1 Dehalococcoidia bacterium
TCTTTTTCGGTCATGTCTGCCTCCGTTCGCTGACCATTCGCTGAGCACGCTCTATATCTTGGCGTTGAGTAGATTTGTCACCTCCACAAAGCAATACGACGATATCATCACCTTCTCTGATCAAATAGAGCCGGTAGCCGGGGCCATAGTGAATGCGCAGTTCAAGGACACCACCGCCTACTGATCTCACATCGCCGAAGTTGCCCTCGGCCACTACTGACAGTCGCAGCTTTATTCTGGCTATTGCCCTTTTGTCTCTTAATCTATCAAGCCATCTTCCGAAAGTGGAGCTTTGAAATATATGGATCAACATTACCTGTGAAACAAATTGTAAACCACAGTGGACAACTCGTCAAAGGAGAAGAGGGGTTGGGGGTGGGGTGTGATAACATGCGGGCATGGACATGTGCGGGTTTCATCCCGTCGTAAAGGCGTGGTTCGAAGGACGGTTCGAGGCGCCAACGGAGGCCCAGACCCGGGGCTGGGAGTCGATAGCTCAGGGGAAGCACACGCTGATCTCGGCGCCTACGGGGTCGGGCAAGACGCTGGCGGCGTTCTTGAAGTGCATCGACGGCCTGATATGGGAGGGCTTGGACTCGGGGCTGGAGGACGTGACGCAGATCGTATACGTCTCCCCGCTCAAGGCGCTATCCAACGACATCGAGAGAAACCTGGCTGGGCCTCTTTCGGAGATAACGGCGAAGGCCGAGGAGATGGAGATCGCGACGCCGGAGGTCCGGGTCGGGCTCAGGACGGGGGACACCAAGGCCTCGCAGCGGCAAAGTATGGCCAAGAGGCCGCCGCACATTCTCATCACCACACCGGAGTCGCTGTATATCCTGCTGACGTCCAAGAGCGGTAGACAGGGGCTGAGGGGCGTGAAGACGCTGATAATCGACGAGATTCACGCGGTGGCGGACGACAAGCGGGGATCGCACCTGAGCCTCTCCATGGAGCGGCTGTGCGAGCTGGCGGAGGGGCCGGTAACGAGGATCGGGCTTTCGGCGACGCAGAGGCCGATAGAAGAGGTGGCGAGGTTCCTGGTCGGAAACTCGCACATAGACCGGGATGGGCGGCCCGACTGCCTGATTGTGAATGCAGGGCACGCCCGGAAGATCGACCTAGCTATAGAGATGCCGAGCGCCGAGCTGGGGCCGATTGCCAGCCACGAGCTGTGGGCGGAGACGCTGGACAGGGTGGTTGAGCTGGCCGAGGGGCACGGGACCACCCTGTTGTTCGTGAATACGCGCCGGTTGGTGGAGCGGGTTGCGCACCAGCTAACGGAAAGGCTTGGGCAAGAAGCGATAGCGGCCCATCACGGGAGCATGTCCAGGGAGAGGCGGTTCCAGGCGGAGCAGGCCCTGAAGGCGGGCAGGACGAAGATATGCGTGGCGACGGCCTCGCTGGAACTGGGCATCGACGTGGGGTTGGTGGACCTCGTGTGCCAGATAGGCTCTCCGCGGTCCATCGGGCTGCTGATGCAGAGGGTGGGACGCTCGGGGCATACGATCGGGGGTACGCCGAAGGGCCGGATGTTCCCGTTGACCCGGGACGAGCTGGT
>JAAXHX010000629.1 GCA_012270635.1 Dehalococcoidia bacterium
TCTCCCTCTGGGGGAGGGTTAGGGTGGGGGCGTTCCCGAGGCTGTAGATAGGTTGCTGATGCCCAGGATTTCACCCTCACCCCAGCCCTCTCCCTCAAGGGAGAGGGAGAATCGAAAGACCCTGGCCCGCCAATGCCGCGCTTTCGTGCGGCGGGGTTCTTTGCTATACTTGATAATTGTGTTGCCGGGCCCTGCTGGGGGACGGCTTCCTTTTGCGCACGGCCCAGTTTATTTGTGTTATGTAAGGCGGTTCAGGAATGCCGGCATACGCCGTTATCGGGGGACAGTGGGGCGACGAGGGGAAGGGAAAGGTCATTGATTACCTCGCAGGGGAGGTGGATAGCGTCGTGCGCTATGCCGGTGGCAATAACGCCGGCCATACCGTAGTCAACGAGCAGGGGGAATTTCAGCTACACCTGGTTCCCTCGGGCATTTGCTGGCCCGACTGCGACGGCATCATCGGCAACGGCGTGGTGGTCGACCCCGACGTGCTGCTGAACGAAATGGAGATGCTGCACCGGCGAGGCATAGACACTTCCAAGCTCCACGTCAGCGAGCGCGCCCACGTCATCATGCCCTACCACGTGATGCTGGACGCCCTGGAAGAGCAGGCCCGCGGCGCCAGCGCCATCGGCACCACCGGGCGCGGCATCGGACCGGCCTACGTGGACAAGACCGGGCGAGCCGGCATCCGTATCGGCGACCTGCTGGACTGGGATTCCCTGACCCCCAAGCTGAAGGCCGTCCTGGACCAGAAGAACGCCCTCATCACGAAAATCTACGGCGGCGAGGCCCTGTCCCTGGAGGACGTGAAGGCCAAGTGCCGCGAGTGGGCCGAGCAGCTCCGGCCATACGCCCGCCCCACCGAGCAGATTGTGCAGGACCGCCTGGCCTTGGGAAAGCGGGTTCTCCTGGAGGGTGCGCAGGGAACGCTGCTGGACCTGGACCACGGCTCCTATCCGTATGTCACCTCGTCGTCGCCGTCCATCGGCGGAGCCTGCACCGGCCTTGGCTTGAACCCCCAAGCCATCAGGGGGGTGCTGGGCGTGTTCAAAGCCTACTCCACCCGGGTCGGCGGCGGCCCCATGCCCTCGGAGATGGACGACTCCACCGGGGAGAAGATACGCGAGATAGCCCAAGAATACGGCACAACCACCGGACGGGCGCGGCGCATCGGCTGGTTCGACGGGGTGGCCGCCAAGTACAGCCAACTGGTCAACGGGTTCACTGGCCTGGTGCTGACCCGTCTTGATATCCTCGACGGCTTCGAGTCGGTGAAAATCTGCGTCGGCTACCGGGCCGACGGCGAAGAGGTCACCCGCTTCCCGGCCAACACCTCCCTGCTGGCCCGCTGCCAGCCAGTCTACGAGGAGTTGCCTGG
>JAAXHX010000630.1 GCA_012270635.1 Dehalococcoidia bacterium
CTGCAGACCAGGGACGCGCTGGACGGGCAGATAACGCCGGAGTCCACGTTGGAAGATGTCCCGGGCATCGACGGCGGTGTCGTGCACCCGCTGACGGGGCCCGTGTACGTGAAAGGGGCGAAGCCGGGCGACCTGCTGGAGATCGAGATTATCGACGTCGTGCCAGGGACGTTCGGGTTCACGGGCATATTGCCTCATTTCGGGTTTCTGTCGGACCTGTACACGGACCCGTTCCTGGTGAAGTGGTCGATGGACGGGAAATATGCGACGTCGGAGCAGCTTCCTGCGGTGCGAATCCCGGAGGCGTCGTTCATGGGAACCATCGGGGTTGCGCCATCCAGGGCGGCGATGGAGGAGTGGCGGGAGAGGGAGGCCCGGGTGGCGGAGGCGGGGGGCGTGGCGGAGCCGCCGAGCAGGGCGGGAGCGGCGCCTTCATGGGACCCGGTGGCGTCGGAGGGGCTGAGGACGATACCGCCGAGGGAGAACGGCGGGAACATGGACATCAAGCAGCTAACCAGGGGAATCCGGCTGCTGTGCCCGGTGTTCGTGGAAGGGGGTCTGTTCTCGGCGGGGGACGGGCATTTCGCCCAGGGAGATGGTGAGACGTGCGGGACGGCGGTGGAGATGGCGGCGGCGATACACGCCCGGTTCCGGGTGAGGGAGGGGGCGGCGGAGAGGATGAACATCCGGTTCCCGATATTCGAAGCGGACGATTACTGGACGGCGCCGGAGATGGCTGCGCCGAGGCGGTTCATTGCGACGACGGGGATGCCGGTAGCGGATGGACGGAACGAGTCGGGGGACGTGACCTTAGCGACGAAGCAGGCATTGCTGAATATGATCAACCTGCTGATGGAGCGGGGTTACAGCCGGGAGCAGGCGTACTGCATCACGAGCGTGGCGGTGGACTTCAAGGTGAGCGAGGTGGTGGACCTGCCGAACGTGTGCGTGTCGGCGTTTCTGCCGCTGGATATATTCGGGGAGTAGGGGCCCCCTCGTCCTTGGCCCTATCAGTCGAGAGAGAGGTGATAAGGCGTCCTCCCTGAAGCCCTGAGGAAAGGCTCTACGAAGGTGTGGGAATGGAGAGATGAGAATGAAGAGCATAGAACTCGACTATTCGAAGAGGTGTGGGGAAGAACCGGAGAAGGGGCACAACCGATGGCACCCGGACATACCCCCGGCGCTGGAAGTAGAGCCGGAGGAGGAGGTCTACCTCGAGACTCGGGATGCCCTCGACGGCCAGTGTAGGCCCGACTCCACC
>JAAXHX010000631.1 GCA_012270635.1 Dehalococcoidia bacterium
CTCGGAGGGGAGCTACATCGAGCAGCAGAGGGTGGACGTTAGCCTGCGGCTGTCGGCTACGGCCCGGGACGGCGCCGAGGTGCAGCAGGCCGGGGTGAGTCTCGGGAGCAGCGGCGACTTCTCCGTGGTCGAAGGGCTTCATCAGCAGTCCCGAGACATCGCCGCGAAGGCGGTGAGCCTGCTATCGGCGCCCAGGGTCACGGGCGGCGAATACACCGTCATCCTGGACCCCGTCCTGGCCGGAGTCTTCACCCACGAGGCCTTCGGACACCTCTCCGAGTCCGACCACGTCTACGAGAACGACCGGCTCAAGGAGGTTATGGTCCTCGGACGGCGGTTCGGCGGCGAGCACCTGAACATCGTGGACGGGGCGGCGGTCCCGGGCCTCCGGGGAAGCTACAAGTACGATGACGAGGGAGTCCCCGCCACCCGGTCCTACCTGATCAAGAACGGAGAACTAGTGGGTCGGCTCCACTCCCGGGAGACGGCGGCCAGGATGGGCGAGGCGCCCTCCGGCAACGCCCGGGCCATCGACTTCCGCTACGAACCCATCGTCCGCATGACCAACACCTTCATAGAGCCGGGGTCCACTACCTTCGACGAGATGATTTCCGACGTGAAAGAGGGCGTCTACGCCTGCGACTGGTACGGCGGCATGACCAGCATGGAGATGTTCACCTTCTCGGCCAGGGAGGCCTACATGGTCCGGGACGGCAAGGTCGCCGAGCTCCTGCGCCCCGTGACCCTTTCCGGCAACGTCTTCGAGACCTTGAAGAACCTGGACGCCGTGGGCAACGATCTGGATATGAACCAGGGCGGCGGCTGCGGAAAAGGCGGGCAGTCCCCCTTGCCCGTGTCCAACGGCAGCCCCCACATACGAATAGCCAAATGCCTGGTTGGAGGCGCATAGGTGGAAGACATCCTGGAAGCTGCCCGCAAAGTGTCCGACGCCGCAGACCTCTTCTGGGTCGAGAGCCGGTCCACCCCCGTAGCCTTCGAATCTAACCGGCTGAAGCACCTCCAGACCAAGGAGGCCCGGGGCGTGGGCCTGAGGATTATAAAGGATGGGCGCATCGGCTTCTCCGCCACTAACCGAATGGAGGACGTCCAGGGGATAGTCGACAGGGCCCTTGAGGTCAGCCCCTACGGCGCCAAGGCCGAGTTCGCCTTGCCGTCCGCCGCAGAGCACCCCCAGGTCCCGACCTTCGACCCGGAAGTGCCCCAGGTCTCCATCGAGAAGATGGTAGACCTGTCCCAGGCCCTGGTCGACGGCATCCTGGCCCGGCATCCGGACGTGCTGTGCGATGCGGGAGTATCGCAATCCGTGGTCAAGGTGAGGATATTGAACAGCGAAGGGTTGGACGCCTTCTACGAAAAGACGGTCTTTTCCATGGGAGTCGGAGGGACCCTGGTGCGGGGCACGGATATGCTCTTCGTCGGGGATGGGGAGAGCTCGTGCAGGCCCATCGCCGACGCCTCGGATATCGTGGCCCGGGTGACTGAACAACTCGACCAGGCCCAGGAGACCGCCGAGGCAGCCACGGGCAGCTTTCCCGTGGTCTTCACCCCCGACGCCGTCGCCGGCCTGCTCCTCTCTCCCCTCCTGGTGGGCTTCAACGGAAAGACCGTGCTGCAAGGGTCCTCCCCCTTGGTGGGAAGGCTTGGCGAGAAGATA
>JAAXHX010000632.1 GCA_012270635.1 Dehalococcoidia bacterium
ACCGGCAATACGAACGTCTGGGAGCTCGGAGACGAGGGTATCAGGCGCTACACGGTGGGGCCGGACGACCTGGGGTTGGCGCCCGCCTCCCTTGAATCGCTGGCCGGGGGCTCGGTGGAGGAGAACGCGGGCACGATGACCGAGGTGCTGAAGGGAGCGTCGGGGCCACGCAGGGACGTGGTCTTGGCCAATGCCGCCGGCGGCATCGTCGCCGGTGGCAAGGCAGCAGACCTGCCAGAGGGAGTGCGAGTGGCCCAGGAGGCCATCGACAGCGGCAGGGCCCTGGGCAAGCTGGAGGCTCTGAGGGAGCTGAGTCAGGGGTTGGAGTAGGCCGCCGGGGAGAACGAGTCTAGGGTGATGGGCGATACCGGGACCATACTGGACAAGATCGTGGCCATGAAGAGGCTTGACCTGGAGAAGGCCAAGGCCGAGACCCCGCGCCCAACCCTCGAAGCCCGGGCCTTATCGCAGCCCCTGCCCAAGTCCCTGGCCCATGCCTTGCAATCCGAGGGGGTTGCCCTCATAGCCGAAGTGAAGAAGGCCTCTCCCTCCCGAGGGCTACTGGCCCCCGACTTTGACCCGGTGGCCCTTGCTCGCGCCTACGTCGAAAACGGCGCCGCGGCCATATCCGTCCTGACCGAGACCCCTCACTTCCAGGGTCGCCTGGAGTTCCTCTCGGCAATCAAGGAAGCCCTGGGCCCCGATTGTCCTCCCCTCTTGCGTAAAGACTTCATCTTCGATGAGTACCAGGTACAGGAGGCCCGGGCCTGGGGCGCCGACGCCGTCCTTTTTATCGCTTCCATCCTGGACGTGGAAGAGATGAGAACACTATTGGCCAAGGCCCGTGCCCTCGGCATGGATGTCCTCGTGGAGACTCACACGGAAACAGAGGTAAAAGCCGCGCTTTCGGCGGGGGCGTCGATTGTCGGGATCAACAACCGGGACTTGGCCACCTTCGAGGTGGACCTGGAGACCACCCACCGGCTTCGTCCGCTGATACCGGCTGATAAGGCGGTGGTGGCGGAGAGCGGGATCTTCACTCGGGAGGACGTTGCCCGAGTGGCAGTGTGGGGGGTGGATGCGGCGCTGGTGGGGGAGGGGTTGGTGAAGTCGGGGGACGTGGGGGCCAGGGTCAGGGAGCTTGCCGGAGTAGACCTCGCGAGGGTGGCCCGTGACTAAGTTCAAAGTGTGCGGCCTCAGACGGGCAGAGGACGGCCTCGCTGCGGTCCGCGAAGGAGCCGGTTTCATTGGCCTTATCTTCGCCCCGAGCAAGAGGCAACTCACCCAGGAGAAGGCCCGGGAAATCCTGGCCGCAGCCCGGTCTTGCGAGGCGCCTGCTGGCCGGGGGC
>JAAXHX010000633.1 GCA_012270635.1 Dehalococcoidia bacterium
TCCTTGCGCTCTTCCCAGCGCATGAAAAAGGCCTCCACTTCTTCAACGTCGCGAACAAGCTCGGATAGGGGGCTGGTCCTGAACCCGAGAGCCTTGAAATACTGGAGCATCTCCCAATGGGTGTCGGGGACGGGGCCCTCGGCGTACCCGAGGCCGTAGACGAAGATGTCCAACGGCCTTTGCGCGGCGATGCGTGGGTCCAGCTGTCGAACGGCGCCGGCGGCGGTGTTTCTCGGGTTGACGTAGAGCGGTTCTCCGGCTTCCTCTCGCTGCCGGTTCAGCTCTTCGAAGCCGCTGAGCGACATGTAAACTTCGCCCCTTACTTCGAAGCGGGTGGGGCTGTCGGGGGGGACGGTGAGGGGGATGGAGCGGATGGTGCGAAGGTTGAGGGTGACGTCCTCGCCGCGCAGGCCGTCGCCCCGGGTGGCGCCGCGCACCAGGGCGCCGTTTTCGTAGGTGAGGGCCACCGCTAGCCCGTCGAACTTGAGCTCGCAGACCATGTCGAACCGGGGCTCGTCCAAAAGGCCCGACACCCGGGTCCGCCAGGCCAGCAGGTCCTCGTTGGAAAAGGCGTTGGCGAGGCTGAGCATGGGCCTGGGGTGATGGACGGACTCGAAGACCGAGAGGGGTTCGGCCCCGACGCGTTGGGTCGGGGAGTCGGGGGTGATCAGGTGAGGGGCCTGCTCTTCCAGGACGCGAATCTCACGCATCAGGGCATCGTATTCGTGGTCCGTGATCACCGGATCGTCGAGCACGTGGTAGCGGTGATTGTGGAAATGCAGGGTGCGCTTGAGCTCGGCGTGGCGTTGGTCGGGAGTGGAAGAGGCGCTCATGGGCGAATGAGGGGCCGCTATCAACCTGGGCCCCGGAACCCGAGCCGCTGCAAGACCTCTCGGAGAGTATCGATCACCACGTCTATATTGTCTTCGGTGACGTAGCCCAGGTGACCGATGCGGAACACCTTGCCGGCCAGGGGCCCGGGCCCCCCGGCGAGGACGACCCCGTACTCTTCCCGCGCGATCTTGAGAAGCTGTGCAAGGTCGACGCCTTCGGGGGCGTTGATGGCGGTCACGGTATTGGAAGCCACCTCCTCATCGGCGAGGAGGGATAGACCGAGGGCCCGGGCGCCGTCTCTCGCACGTCGGGCCACGGAGGCGTGACGCTCGAAGATGTTGGCGAGACCCTCCCAGGCCATGGCCTCCAGGCCGGCGTCCAAAGCGTAGAAGGTGGAAATGGCGGGGGTCCAGGGAGTCTGGCCCCGTTCGAAGTAGGACTTGAGCTGGCCGAAGTCCCAGTGGAACCGCGGCATCCTGGCCGACTTCCAGGCCTCCCACGCCCG